>CAZTHD010000325.1:0-2224 GCA_964613315.1 uncultured Oscillospiraceae bacterium
CAAGCAGCGGGTGTGAATCTGGGTCGTATGTATCGGCCCTTTCCACAACCTCTTCAAGAGCATACTCGATGTCTGTAAACATGCCTTCCCTAAGAAGAGATATTGCCTGTCTGCAGATGTTGTAAGCCTTGTTGCCCTGAATGATCTCCGGGTTAGTCCTTCTTAGAACCTCGCGGAGCTTTGCTGTAAGGATAGCGTCCTCAACAGCTCTCATATACTCCTAATCAAGAAATACAAGCTCTTCACCTGACAAAACGGTATATGTAGGCTCTGGCAATGTCTCCTTGTTATATGTGGAGGGGCAGCCAAGTGCTCTGTACACATCATCTATCGCATAATCGATATCCGTGTATTCTTCGCTTATAAGAAGCATAAGTACCATTTCTGCAACGTTCCTTGCCTGCATGTTCGATACGACTCTTCTTTTTGATGTATAAGCATCCTTAAACACCGAAAAGACGTATCTTTTCACATACTGCGCGATCTCGTAAACAGCTGCAATCCTAAAGATTGTCTCGGCTTCGCTCTTCTCAAGCGTGATCCGTTTTTTGTTACCAAGTTTTACTGACAACTCTTTTTTTCTTCCCATTTTCCTTTCCTTTCTGCAAGGGCGCTACCCTTACTTTCGCTTTTTGTACGCCAAAAAGGCGGCTACCTAATTTCTTAGATAACCGCCTAAATAGACGAAATTTGACATTTATTGGATTTTACACTATTACGTTTCTTATATTATACTTATTGCTAAAAAAAGTCAACCGGTTACTGTGATTATTTCCTCTTCGCCGTCGCTCTCACCGTCTTCTAATACGATCTCTTCTACCTCTGTATCGGTATTATGATATACCCTTACTACGTAAGTCCCGGCTTTAAGATATGACATGTTGTAATAATATGTCTTTGAAGTCATGTTCGGCTTTTCAAGGTTATATGTCTGGCCATCAGGAGCTATTACCACTCCGTTTATATCGCCGTCTCCCTTAAATGTAACCCTAAAGGTCTTATTTAGCGAATCTTCGCTTAGTACGAAGCTTTCTTCTACAACGCTCTTTTCCTCGTCAAATTCAGCTGATGCAACCGATACATCAGTCACAGTTACAGTCTTTGGCGATATATATACATACCATTTTCCGGGAACAGCTTCATCCAGTGTTACAGAATAGACTAATCCTTTTTCGGTCTCATATCTTCCTTTGTATGTATTCGATACTTTTTCGTTCGTAAGGTCATATAAAGTGCCATCAGGACTCTCTGCCTGAACGCTTACTCCTTCGTCGTTTATTTTATAAGGATCAAGGGTTACATTTATTTTTTCATCAAGCGTAGTCGTTTCAAATGATACGGAATACTTCTGGGCGTAAGCAAAACTATCCTCCGAGTTTGTGAAATAAGGTTCGTTCCATGCATCAAGCTCTGGCTCGCTGCTTCCATCCTTTTCATGGTCGATATATTTAAAAAGTCCGGCTCCGCCGATCCTGTACCATCCGCTCTTTAGATCGTCCGGCAGATGTATCTCCACATATCCGTTCTTTGTAGGTTCAACCTTATCAAGAGCATACAGTTCATATGCCTGGAGCATATGAGTCGATGCTTTAAAGGTGTTCTTTTCGTAGTACGTTCCTGAATAATAGCTAAACTGATACTCAGCGTCTTTTTCAAAACATGTAAACACTCCTGCAGCATTTACCATGTCCTTTGATACTTTCTGCGAGTTGATCTCCTCTATTGAAAAACTGTCCGACTTATCAGAAAGGAATGTCTCGTAGCATGGACTATCCTTTATAACGTCCGTCATCTTAAATTTGAATTGCTCATCACCTTCATCCCACGTCATCTGGTATGTTCCGATGCTATACCCGGTGTCCTTGTATCTTTCAAGGCTTGTCCCTGTGAGCTCGTTTTTAGATGATGCATATGCAATAACTTCTCCTTTATACAACGTCGGAACAAGCGCCTCGTCTTCCATCAGCCACATAACCCTTTTAGGGTCAACCTTTAATGTGGAGTTTACGCCATTTCCTTTTGCGTTATAGACCGCATAAAAGTCAGTGCCGCTTTTTACATAAAACGTATCTTCTAGGAGTTCAGAGCTTTTAACTGCCACAAGCTCATATTTGTTTTTCTGTTCTTCAAAAAGGCTTTCGCAGCCCGTCATTAAAAGCGAAGCTGCAAAAGCCATGAGTGCAATAGTAAACGTTTTTTTGTGATTTCTTTCTTTTCCCTGAAT
>CAZTHD010000326.1:0-2215 GCA_964613315.1 uncultured Oscillospiraceae bacterium
TCCATTCCAAAGCCCCAGCCTCTGAAGTGCCAGCCCTTTGCTGCCATCTGCTCGAAGTAAAGAGCCATGGCGTCGCAATCGCTGTTGGCATAACGCCTGAATACGTGTTTTATCTTTCCCATACTCGCCTCCGATATCGACTGTCGATATTCTCTATGCATATATTAATATCGACTGTCGATATTGTCAATATGCTTTTCAAAAAAACATTTGTCTGATAAGATTTCTATATCGAACAATGGAGGCCTATCATGAAAAAGATAAAACCTGAAACCTGTATGGTCATTACCTTCGCCGTTATAATTGCCGGGGCTTTGATATCGATGATAGGAGCTGCATCACAGAGCACTTTTTCTTTGGTGATCATAGGGTTCATGGTCATAATCGGCGCAGCCGTATTCAACATGATATTTTACCGCTGCCCGTACTGCGATACTTACCTCAACAGATCTTACGGTGAATACTGCCCCCATTGCGGAAAGAGGATAAACGACTACTTCGAGAGCCCCGAAGTATCTGAATACTTCGGTCCGGAGAGAAACGAAGACAAAACAGAAGATAAACCCCTTTTCAGGGAAATGCTCCGGTCCAAGCAGCAGCTTCCGGAAGAAGAATGCCTGGAGATACTGCGGACTGAACTTCGCGGTGTCCTGTCTGTTCTGGGAGATAACGGTTATCCCTACGGTATGCCGCTAAATCACTATTACTGCCCTGAGGACGGGAAGATATATTTCCACGGAGGAAAGAAGGGACACAAGATAGATGCCCTTAAGCGCTGCCCAAAAGCATCCTTTTGCGTATACGACCGGGGTTACAGCGATTTCGGCGAGTGGGCGCTGAATATACGCTCGGTGATCGTGTTCGGAAAAGTGGAATTCATAGAAGACAGAGAGACCATATACCGTATCTCAAGAGAACTCAGCCATAAGTTTACAAACGATGAAAAATATATAGAACACGAAATAGAAAAGTCCGGCCCCGGAACTCTGATGTTCGCCCTGGTGCCGGAACATATGACAGGTAAGATAGTGAATGAATCCTAAGAAATGAGCCTCTTCTTTTTCAGAAGAGGCTCTTCAAATACCTTCAGTATCTTTTGTTTCAACCTATGGAGCTTCCCGCTTCTGCTGCGGTCTCCGCGAACTTGAGCTTTCCGTCCGGAGTCTCTCCGAAGAGGAGCATACCGTTGCTTTCCACTCCTCTGAGCATCCTTGGCTTTAAATTGACCACAGCGATCACGTGCTGGCCCACGCATTCTTCGGGCTTGAAGTGCTCTGCGACGCCGCTGACTATGGTCCTCTTTTCGAATCCCAGGTCCACTTCGAATACCAAAAGCTTGTCTGCCTTGGGATGCTTTTCAGCCTTGGTGATGACGCCGGAGCGGAGGTCGACCTTCGCAAAGTCGTCGAATTCTATGTCTTCCTTTACGGGCTCGTATTTCTTGCCTTCGGCTTCGGCAAGAGCCTTCTGCCTTAGTTCCTCGAGCTCTGCCAGCTCTTTTTGTATATCGAGCCTGGGGAATATGACTTCGCCCCTTTGTACCTTCTCACCGTCATAGGTATCGAAGACAAGAGCGTCTTCCCAGACCGGCTCCTTTGAGAGTCCTATCTGCTCCCTTATCTTTGATGAAGTCGTATGCATGAAGGGGAAGATGAGGACCGATACTATGCGCAGAGCCTCAGCCAGGTCATGCATGACCTCTCCGAGCCTTGCGGCCTTTGTTTCGTCCTTTGCAAGGACCCAGGGCGCCGTCTCGTCTATATACTTATTGGTCCTTCTTACGACTTCCCATATATCCTCAAGAGCCAGGTTGAACTGGAACTTGTCCATGTGGGCTTCGACCTTCTTGTGGCATTCAAGGGCAAGGGTCCTGAGCTCTTCGTCGGGACCTTCCATCGCACCTTCATTATGTGCAGGGACAGATCCACCGCAATACTTTTCTATCATGGTAACGCTTCTTGAGACCAGGTTGCCAAGGTCGTTGGCCAGGTCGTAGTTGAGCCTGTTGAGCATTACTTCGTTGGTGAAAGCTCCGTCCTGACCGAAGGTATATTCGCGCAGGAGGAAGTATTTGAGAGCATCTACTCCGTAGCGGTCTATGAGGACCACGGGATCCACCACGTTGCCCTTTGATTTGGACATCTTTCCGCCGTCTATGAGTATCCAGCCGTGACCGAGGACGTGCTTTGGAAGCTCGATGCCTGCAGACATGAGC
>CAZTHD010000327.1:0-2215 GCA_964613315.1 uncultured Oscillospiraceae bacterium
AAAATGCATGGCAGCTATGAGGAGCTTATCTCCCCTTAGCGCTTTTGCAGACTCGAGCGACATTTCCATCCTCAGGAGCTCCCTTCTGACAATTTTATCGTTTTCTTCTGCAGTCAGATCTTTGGGAACGTTCCATGGAAGATACCAGCCTCTTGTACCGCAGATGACGTAGTCTTCCCCTTCCCAGGCATCGTTTTGTATGAATCCTATGGAAGCGTAAAGACTTCTCATCTTTTTCATCGAAGTCCACCAATAGTCGTGGTTGCCCCTCAGCAGTATCTTTTTTCCGGGAAGTGAGTCGATGAAATCCAGATCCGGCATCGCTTCCTCAAGGGACATCGCCCAGCTTATATCCCCCGGTATCACCACTGTGTCACACTCTGAGACAATATCAAGCCAGGCCGCGCGGAGTCTTTCCGCATGGTCGTACCATTCCGGGCCGAATTTATCCATCGGCTTGTCTACTGTGTCTGCAAAGGATAAGTGCAGATCTGATATTGCATAAAGGCTCATCAGTTATCGTAATTTGTCCCCGATTCTGAAATATAGTCAAAAGAGTCGAAGCTATCGAGGCTTTCGACTTCTGCCAGGACTTTTTGTATTTTCTTCGTTCTGACTCCTATGAGTTTATCAAGGTCGTCGTTGACCTTCATAAGCCTGTCCTGAGTATCGTCGAGGACGTCTGCGAATTTGGCGAATTCGCTTTTCACGTTACCGAGTACCTGCCAGACTCTTTCAGCATTTTCCTGTATAGCAAGAGTTTTGAATCCCATCTGAAGGCTGTTTAAAAGTGCGGCCATGGTCGAAGGGCCTGCTATCACCACGTTATACTCCCTCTGGAGTATCTCTATCGCCCCTAAGTTTACAGCCTCGGCATAAAGGCCTTCAAAAGGCAGGAACATGATAGCGAACTCAGTGGTATACGGCACCTTGACATATTTGGTCGATATGTCTTTTGCCTCTTTCCTGAACTGGCTCATGAGTATGGACCTTGTGGCCTTGACTTCGTTTTCCGCCGCAGCATCATAGGCGTCGAGAAGATGAGAATATGCATCTCCCGGGAACTTCGAATCTATAGGCAGATATACAGGTATCTCCCCTCCCGGAAGCCTTACGGCATATTCGACTCTTTCAGAAGAGCCCGGCACCGGCGCTATATTGGTCTCATACTGTGACGGCGCAAGTATATCCGAAAGTATAGAGCCAAGCTGGATCTCCCCTAAGATCCCTCTGCTCTTCACGTTGGTCAGCACCTTCTTGACGTCTTCTATACCGCTGGCCACGCTCTTCATCTCACCCAGGTCCTTGTTCATATCCTGAAGGTAAGAGTTGATGCTGTCAAATGACCCCTGCAGCTTGTTATCGAGAGTCTGATTGAGGCTCGCATAACTTTGAGTCATGGTCTGCGCCATGGTGGTCTGAAGACCTCTCACGTTGTCCTGGACGTTCTGAATATCCTGACGTATGCTCTGCTGCATGAATTCAGCAGACTGTGTAGTTTTTTTCGTGTTTCTTCTCACACTGTTCCTGAGCTTGACTACTGCCACCAAAAGCACCACCAGCACTATGAGCAGCAGCGATACCAAACCCAAAAGCACGTACGTTAAATTGATCTGATCCATTTCCCCTCCATCATCATTGACTACTATTTTACCACAATATATAATGTAGATGCTATGAGTAAAATACTACGTATTGTAATTATGACTTTACTCGTTGCGGTTTTCGTATTGTCGATAACCGCTTTTTGCTATGCTGACGACGTCCCTTATTATACAGACTACACTCCCTGCGACATATACGTAAACGGGAACGGCCTTTCCCAGCAGGCAACTCTAGTAAGCGGAAATATCTATATCGATATCGATACGCTGCGCGCTTACGGGGTTACTGCCGGCTGGATGTTCGATGAAGATCTTGAGGACATCTGGATCAAAGTGAAGGACCAGGACGTATTCTTCGGTGACGAGGAAACCACGGAATTCATCAAGAGAAACGCAGGGACCATAGCCGTAAAACTCAAGTATTTCAACACTTATTACGATTATGACTATAAATATTACGTATCTTTAGGCGCCATTGCAGACCTTGCAAGGCTCGAGTGGACATATAAAGACGGAGCAGTATACATAGTCCCATATAAAGATTTTGCCTCGCCCTTCCTTCTGGCTACCGGAGTTGAAGACGTATATACCACAGCATCAGGTGAAGAACA
>CAZTHD010000328.1:0-2212 GCA_964613315.1 uncultured Oscillospiraceae bacterium
CCTGAGACGGTCACTGGAAAGAGATAAGAGAATCCTAGTGCACCATTGAGATAGGAGCCATCGATGCATTGAGATTCGTCCCTAAGAAAAAGAGGTAAGAGACGAAGACGAGACCGGAAATAAGGCAAATATAAAACCCAAGGAGAGCGTTCCCCTTGGGTTTTAAAATACATTCCTTAGGCTTTACCAGAGCCCTTCGTCCATCATGTCGTTGACAGCCTTGACACCGGCGACTTCAGGATAGTTCTCCTGGAGTATCCTTTCGATGCCGTTCTTGATAGTAAGCTGTGCATGGGGGCATCCTGCGCAATGACCTTCGAGTTCTACCACTACGTAGTTTTCAGGTGTATAGTCGATGAACTTTACGTCTCCGCCGTCTCTCTGCAGGAAAGGTCTGATCTGGTCGATAACAGATTCGATCTGTAATTTGCTTGCCATGTTGTTTTCCTCCTTCTCTACTCTCCGGACTCTTCTGTATCTCCGGAAAATGCTGTATAAACTGTAATGAATTCTTCGCCGTTGAAGGCTTTGATGATTATATCCTTAGTCGGATCGCCGTTTTCATTCATGGTGATGGTCCCGGTGGCTCCGGCGAGGTTTTTGATCTTGTAAAGGGCGTTTGTGAGCAGGGTCCTGTTGAACACCTTGTTCTCATCGAAGAGTGCCTGCGGGATCTCCGCTCCTTCCTCCGGGGCCTCTTCAGAACTTTCGGCCCTGATGGGCATACCGGAATTTTCCTCTATCACGTTGCACATAGCCTGATAAGCCAGAAGGTATGCGTCGAAGCCAAGAGCAAAATTACTGGAAGGCGAAGCGTCGTTTCCGTACTTGGCATGATATGCGTCGAGGAAGGCTTCCGCCGTCTGGTTGTTTATTGCTCCGTCGTAGCTCAGGGTGTAGCAGACGTTGTACAGCATGGAAGTATAACCGTAAGTGGTGGCAGCTTCCGATGCGATCTCCTGCCAAAGGTCAGTCCCTATCCAGGTGAAATACTTCTCTTCTGTTTCTTCTTTTGGAGTCTCCTGAGGCTCGACCCATTTTACCCAGTTGCCCCAGTCGTCCCAGTAACCGGTCTCTTCTACCCAGTTGCCCCATTCATCCCAATAGCCCATAGTGGTCAGATTTTTCGGAGGCTCGGGTTTTTCTTCCTTTTCAACGGGGAATTCAAAAGCCTGTGAAGCAATGATCCAGGGAAGAGCCACCGTTGAATCGCAGGGGCAGTAGAAGCTATAGCAGCCCATCTTGTCCATTTCCGAGAAGACGTAGTTCATCCTCTCCTGGGTCTCTTCGCCGTTAATATAGATATAGTAGACAGCAGGCGTCATGGCTTTCTTTTCGACCATCTTGCCCGTCTCTTCGTCCAGCTCTTTGTAGGAATATTCGAAACTGTCGTAACCTACGGCTTCAACGAAGTCGGCTTCGAATACTTCAGCTTTCGTCTGGGCGTAGTCGTTGCCCTCCGGAAGCAGCACGACCATGGATTTGGCTTCAAGTTCTTTATAGGCATATTCAGCTGCGCCTTCTGCGTCGAAGCTGTTTACTACGTTGACCCTTAAGTAATAGGGATTGGTCTGCGTGAGGATGGGCACCGTGTTGGTTGCAGCTATAGCTGGCGTCCTGTTTTCATTGATGACGTCGCTTGCTGCGAGGGACAGGGTATCGGAGACGCTGCCCAGTATGACTGCGCAGCCTCTGTCCACAAGTTTTTGTGCGGCTTCCTTGCAGATGTCCGTGTTGGATCTGTTGTCTTCGTAGAGGAGCTCTACAGCATAGTCACCGGCTTTGGGGAACAGTTCGTGGGCAAGTTCCATGCCGGCCATCTCATCCTCGGCATCGTAACTGCGCCTTCCGGTCTGAGGCTCGAGGATGCCGACCTTTATGGTCATGATCTCAGGCTGAGGCGGATCTATGAACGCCTTCCTGAAATTGTTCCATGACTCGCATCCTGAGAGCAGTCCGAGGCATAATATCATGCAAAGGAGCAGCGCTATTGCTTTGTGTATGGTAAATTTTTTCATATTTGTATTATCTTCCCCAAATGACCAAACTATTTTAGCATTAATTACTATATGTATCAAGTTTACAAATCAAGCTTTAAAGGGTATTATTTAAATGCATATTTGTCATATGTGACTATTTTTTGTGTGTCATTTATGTCAAGATTTTGCGAAATATATAAAGGAGTTATTTTATGAGTTTAGGAAAACACCTC
>CAZTHD010000329.1:0-2188 GCA_964613315.1 uncultured Oscillospiraceae bacterium
GACGTTCCGTAATCGTCGTAGGACCTGAACTCAAGTTCTATCAGTGCGGACTTCCCAAGAAGATGGCTCTGGAGCTCTTCAAGCCCTTCATCATGAAGGAACTTGTAAAGAACGGACAGGCTCATAATATAAAGAGCGCAAAGAGAATGGTAGAAAAGGTCCGTCCCGAAGTATGGGATGTCCTCGACTACATCATCAAGGATCACCCTGTGCTCCTCAACCGTGCTCCTACGCTTCACAGACTGGGTATCCAGGCCTTCGAGCCTGTGCTCGTAGAAGGAAAGGCTATCAAGCTCCATCCTCTCGTATGTACTCCGTACAACGCAGATTTCGACGGAGACCAGATGGCAGTCCACCTTCCGCTTTCTGTAGAAGCTCAGGCAGAAGCCAGATTCCTCATGCTCTCAGTCAACAACCTGCTGGCTCCGAAGGACGGATCTCCTATCAATACTCCTACACAGGACATGATACTCGGATCCTACTACCTGACACATCCGGGTCCGGAAGAAGACAGAAGCGCCGATCCTCTCTGCAAGGGAGACGGCATGGTCTTCTGCGATGATGCCGAGATGATGATGGCTTACCAGACCGGAAAAGTCGGTACCCACGCAAGGATCAAGGTTTTAAGGAAGCTTGACGAAAACGATCCCGGACATCTCGTGGAATCCACAGTAGGAAGATTCATCTTCAACGAAGGTATTCCTCAGGACCTCGGATTCGTGGACAGGGAAAATGATAAATACGGCCTTGAGATAGACTTCCTTGTAAAGAAGGGAGACCTCACAAGGATCATAGCCAAGTGCTTCAAAGCTCACGGCAATACTGAAACAGCCGAAGTCCTCGACCACATCAAGAGCACCGGTTATCACTACTCCACACAGGCAGCTACGACCATTTCCGTCAGCGACATGGTAATGCCTGAAAACAAGCAGGAGATAATCGACAAGGCCCAGGCTATAGTAGACAAATATGAAGCCGCATACAGACGCGGACTCATGAGCGATTCCGAAAGATATGAAAAGGTCCTCGAGATCTGGCACAAGGCAACGGATGACGTAGCCGACGCCCTTATGGATGCTCTTCCCCATGACAACAACCTGTTCATCATGGCAGACTCCGGAGCCCGTGGTTCCAAGCAGCAGATCAAGCAGATCGGCGGTATGAGAGGACTCATGGCAAACGCTACAGGTAAAACCATCGAGGTCCCGATCACGGCAAACTTCAGAGAAGGACTTTCCATAATGGAATACTTCCTTTCCTCCAACGGCGCCCGTAAGGGACTTGCAGATACGGCTCTTCGTACGGCAGACTCAGGTTATCTGACAAGAAGACTGGTAGACGTTTCACACAACGTCATCATCCGCGCCGAAGACTGCGGCACCAACGAAGGTATCGAAGTAAGAGCCTTTGTCGAAGGCAAGGAAATGATAGAGCCCTTAAAGCTCAGGATAGTCGGACGTACTGCTCTCATCGACGTTGTCGATCCCAAGACCGGCGAAGTCATAGTTGCAGCAGGCGAAGAGATCAGCGATTCCCAGGCTCAGGCCGTTGAAGACGCAGGCGTTGAAGCTGTCAGCATCAGATCGGTCATGACCTGTAAGTGCGAGACAGGTGTATGCGCCAAGTGCTACGGCAGAAACCTCGCAACTGGAAGACACGTGAATATAGGAGAAGCAGTCGGTATCATAGCTGCTCAGTCCATAGGTGAACCGGGTACTCAGCTCACGATGAGAACCTTCCATACGGGAGGCGTTGCAGGCGGCGCATCCGGAGACATCACTCAGGGTCTTCCGAGAGTAGAAGAGCTCTTCGAGGCAAGAAAGCCGAAGGGACTTGCAGAGATCTGTGAAGAGGACGGAACGGTCGTTTCCATCTCCACAAGAACCGATAACAAGACGGAAATAGTCGTTCGCGGCGAAAGCGAGAGAAAATACGTCGTGCCTTACGGCGCAAGACTCAAGGTCACCGAAGGATCCGAAGTCTTCGCAGGCGAGGGCATCACCCAGGGACCGCTCGATCCTCACGACATCATGAGGATCAAGGGAGTCGGCGGAGTATATCAGTATCTCCTCAAGGAAGTACAAAGGGTATACAAGATGCAGGGTGTAGACATCTCCGATAAGCATATCGAGGTGCGGCAATCCAGCCACGCCAGCAGCATGGCGAGGAGATTGCCCAAATGCATATA
>CAZTHD010000330.1:0-2187 GCA_964613315.1 uncultured Oscillospiraceae bacterium
TAAGAGCGCTTCTGAGGTGGCTTAATGAGCTGTCCAAATCAAGTTTTGAAAATACTTTCAAGGACAGGCTTTTCGGCACGCTTCTTAAAAAAGATATTCTTCAGATAAACGCAGTGCATACAGGTGAGTGGATCAACAGGCTCACGAACGATACGGTGGTAGTATCAAACGCCTGCGCTGAGATACTTCCCGGCCTTTGCAGCATGGTAGTTAAGCTTTTAAGCGCTCTTGCCATGATCATAGTTCTTGAGCCTAAGTTTGCATATATACTCATACCAGCAGGCATCATATCCATAGTTTTCACCATAGCTTTCAGGAAGATAATGAAGAGCCACCACAAGGCCATACAGGAGTCTGACGGAAGGCTTCGCATCTTTTTCCATGAGATCATTAGCAATATGCTCATTGTGAAGTCCTTCTCTGCGGAAGAAAAAGCAGGGGAAGATGCAAAGGATAAGATGAACGAGCATAAAGCTTTCAGGATGAAGAGGAACGCCTTTTCCAACCTTTGCAACAGCCTCTTCTCAACAGGCATGAGCGGTATCTACCTTGTAGGTATAGGCTGGTGCGGATACGGCATACTCAAGGGCACCATTACTTTCGGTACCCTTACGGCCATCACTCAGCTCATAGCCCAGATACAGACGCCTTTCGCAAATATAACCAGCTATCTGCCCAGGTTCTATGCCATGCAGGCCAGCGCCGAAAGGCTCATGGAGGCCGAAAGCTACGACGAGTACGAAGAAGAAGTAAAGGGCCTTGACGAGATCATCAATTTCTATTATCAGGATCTTGAAAGCATAAAACTAAAGGACGTAAGCTTCTCATATCCATCCAATGCAGATAAGGACCCTGCTGAAGAAACTTCAGTAAGTGTAGAGAATATATCCCTTGAGATAAAGAAAGGGGAGTGCGTGGCATTCACCGGAAGGAGTGGCTGCGGCAAGAGCACGGTACTCAAGCTCCTCATGTGCGTATACAGTCCCGGAAGCGGAGAAAGAGTATATACAGACAAAGACGGAAACGAAAACATACTCGATTCTTCATACAGAAGGCTCTTTGCCTACGTTCCGCAGGGCAACGACCTCATGACAGGAAGCATAAGAGAGGTCGTATCTTTTGCAAGACCGGAGTGCTCTGCTGACGACGAAAAGCTAAGGAATGCTCTCAAGATAGCCTGTGCCGAAGAATTCGTAGGCGGTCTTGAAAACGGCCTTGATACTCTTCTCGGCGAAAGAGGAGCAGGCCTTTCCGAAGGGCAGATGCAGCGTATAGCCATAGCTAGGGCCATCTTCTCAGGAAGCCCTGTGCTGCTCCTTGACGAGTGCACAAGCTCTCTTGACCAGCAGACAGAAAAGGCGCTCCTTGACAATCTGAAGACTCTTACGGACAAGACTATAGTCATAGTGACTCACAGAGATGCTGTACTTGATATATGCAGCAAGATATATGAATTTACCGATAGCGGAGCGGTGCTCAAATGACGAGAGAAGAAAATCTAAAACTTAATTACGATCTTTGCTATCTTTTGTCCTGCGCTGTAAACCAGGCAGTCCCCGATGCAGATCGTGCCTCTGCCATGGACCTTGGTCTCATATACAGGGAAGCTGCAAAGCATCTGGTTGGAAGCGCAGTGGCGGCAGCTCTTAAGAGCGCCGGCATAGCCTCTGACGCCTTTACCAAGTACGAAACAAGAGCCTTAAGAAAGGCTGTCATATTCGATGCTGAACGAAAAGAAGTTCTTGACCTTTTCGAGCAGAATGGGATATGGTATATGCCTCTCAAAGGAGTGATACTAAAGGACTATTATCCCCGTTTCGGAATGAGGGAGATGGCAGATAACGATATCCTTGTAGATCCAAATAGACTTGATGATGTAGATAAGATAATGCTCTCAAGGGGATTCAGAGAGGAACATGGAGGGATAGTTCATACTGCATATTTCAAAGATCCCGTGCTCAATTTCGAGATACATCAAAGGCTATTCCTTCCCGATACGGACAACGTAATGTACAACTACTTTGCTGATATCGAGGACAGGATGATAAAGGCCGAAAGCGGAAACTACGCATACAAGCTAAGCGACGAAGACTTCTATATCTACATCATTTGCCACGAATACAAGCACTACGAAGGCGGAGGCACCGGTATACGCTCGCTTCTCGATACCTACGTATATCTCAAGGC
>CAZTHD010000331.1:0-2180 GCA_964613315.1 uncultured Oscillospiraceae bacterium
TCCGAAATTATCCGTACCGAATATATGGGCAAGTGACGGCGATGAAAGTCTTACGGAAGCGTCCATATAGTTTGGATCGTAGGGAGTCCAGAACAGCCCTGTTATGACCGTCAGGAGTATTATCGTGATTATGAAGGCGCCGCATTTAAGGTACCAGTTGTCAGACTTTAAAAGACTTTTCATTTGTTCACCTTTATGCGCGGGTCTATGAGTGGGTAGATGATATCGGCAACGTAGTTGACTACGATGACCCATATCACCAATATGACAACTATGGCCAGGACAACGGTAAAGTCCCTGCTGGCTATGGATGACAGCAGAAGCCTTCCTATCCCCGGGATAGTGAATATCTGCTCTATGATGATGCAGCTTGCCAGCATCTCAGCAAGAGATACTGCAAGGAAGGATATTACCGGTATTATGGCATTGTGAAGAGCATGATAATTTACGGCAGCTCTTGTGTTCATCCCTCTTGAATATGCCGTCCTTATATAGTCTTTTTCAAGCTCGGCACCGGTCTGACTCCTCAGCATCTTTACGGCTTGGGAAGTCTTTGGTATCGCTATGGATACTGCAGGAAGGAAAAGGTATCCGAAAAAACCCGCGGGATCGTCTCTGAATGAAACGAAATACCCCGGTGTGAACCAGTGAAGGACGAGTCCGAAAAGACAGGTAAAAAGTATCCCGATGAAGAAAGGCGGGATGGACATGATTATCTGGTTCGCGATGGTCATCGCCCTGTCTGCCTTTGGGCTTTTGAGCCTTACCTGAAAGACCCCGAAAAATATGGAAGATACGCAGGTCAAGACAAAGGCCATAAGGGTAAGAGCAACAGTCGTGCCAAGCTTTGGCAGGACCATTTCAGCGACCGGGAGCTTGTAGCTGTAAGACATACCCATATCGCCGCGAAGGAAATTACCTGCCCACTCCAGATATCTGGTCATGACAGGTCCGTTGAATCCGAGCTCCTCTTTTAGCTGGGCTATCTTTTCGGGAGTGGCCTCAGCGCCAAGCATCCTGGCTACCGGATCTCCTATGATCTGGAAGGCGCAAAAAGCCAGGAATGACACGAGGACCAGGGTCACTATTAAGTTGATCAGTTTTTTCAGGACGTATTTCATAAACGGAAAAGTGGCGGCCTAAATCATTTTAGGTCGCCACTATTGTATTATTCGTAGTAAACGCTTGTAAAGTCAATTCTGTAAAGAGGATAGAAAGCATATCCTCCGAGCTCTTTGCTCATGACCGTGAACTCTGCAAGATCCTGAAGATATGCGTTTGCCGCATCCTCTGCAAGTATCCTTGCAGCATCTTTGTAAAGCTGCGTTCTTACGGCATCGTCGGTCTCTGCCGTAGCCTTTGCGATGAGCTCGTCATACTCTGCGTTTTTAAATCCTATCATATTCTTCTTGCTCGTGCTCACCCAGCGGGAAAGAAGAGCGTTTGCCGTAAGGGTCGAAGCGTCGAATCCGCATACTGTGGAATCGAAATCTCTTCCCGAATATACGTCTGTCAGCCAGGAGTTCCATTCGATCTCTTTGAGCTCAGCCTGGATGCCTACGTCCTGGAGCTGGCGTACTATGACCTGTCCCACGTTGACGTGAGGAGTGTAGTTGGAAGGTACCGTGACGGACATTGCAAAGCCGTTGGGATAGCCGGCCTCTTCAAGGAGTTTCTTTGCTTCTTCCTTGCTGTGCGGATACATACCGACGAGGCTCTCGTCGAAGTATTTTTTGAATGCCGGATATATAGACGTGCCGAGCTTGCTTCCGTGTCCTTCAGAGGTGAGCTGGAGTATCTCGTCTATGTCTATGGCATAGCAGATAGCCTTTCTTACTCTTACGTCATCGAAGGGCTTTCTCGCATTGTTCAGATAAAGAGCCTGCACAAGATTCATGCTGCCCTCGAGCACCATATACTTATCTCCAAGTCCTGCGATCTGGTCGAGAGTAGGGTGAGGAGCAAGGTCTATGGCGCCTGCGTTCATAGCCGCTATGAGAGTCGTGGGATTCTCATAGATCTTGCAGGTGACCTTCTTTACGAATGCGGGATTTCCCCAGTATTCGTCGAATTTTTCGAATATGATGTTTTCCTGAACGCTTCTCGATACGAACTTATACGGACCTGTGCCAACGGGCTGCGTAGCAGCCTGGTCTGAATAGCCGCTTGGGATGATATAT
>CAZTHD010000332.1:0-2180 GCA_964613315.1 uncultured Oscillospiraceae bacterium
ACTGCCTGGATCGGCATCTCCTGCATATGCAGAGGGTGCCGATTTCGGCGTCTTTACAGACCAAATATTAATACTTAAACAGAATTCATTTAAAGCCGTTTCCTATCAGGATATGGTCACTAATTTCTTTGCAAAAGACCCCGGAGCCGGTGAAGAATGGTACATCATGACACTGGTACAGACCAGAGATGACATCAATTACGAAGTGTACAGAACGGCTCTGGGTGAATATATAAAGACCGCAAACATCCCGGGAGCCACACAAAGGCAAAAGGACGCCCTCACCTATCTTGCCGTAGGCGGAGACAAGGACGTGATCAAAAACGTAGTCGACGACACAGTCGGGACCCAGGGCATAATGTCATATATATACGGACTTCATCTGCTGAACAACGGAGCCCCCAGCGAGCTGCACGATACAAACGAAATCGTCAACACCATAGTCGACATGCGTAATACATCAGGAGGCTGGGCGCTGAGCGGAGACGATCTGGACGTGGATACCAGCGCCATGGCAGTACAGGCTCTTGCCCCATATTACTCTAAGCGGGACGACGTCAAGGAAGCCGTAGATAAAGTTCTTGACGCCATAGGCGCCATACAGCTGGAAAACGGGACTTTTGAATCCTACGGATATGAAAACCCCGAAGGGAATGCCCAAGTGCTTCTCGCTTTCGCATGCCTTGGCCTTGACGGAACTAAAGATGAGAGATTCATCAAAAACGGCAACACCCTGTTGGATGCTTTGATGCATTTCAGAAACAAGGACGGATCCTTCTCCCACAGCCGTGACGGTGTTTACAACCAGATCACTACCAGTCAGGTCATGTACAGCTCGGCCGCATATAATATGATGAAGGACGGCGATGGCTCTTTCTTCGTCTTCGATCAGCTGAAAGAAGCCGAAACAGACAGCGCTATCGATATAATACACAAAGATCCTGCAAAAAAGATAAATATAAAGTTGCTGCTTTATATCGCAGTTACAGTCATCTGCGTTATCTGGGCTGTGATCCTTATCATCAAGAAGAGAAAGAAATTCAATTCTTATCTTTCCGTGGTACTGGTTCTGGCAGCATCTTTGTTCCTCATCCACAGCACTAATATAGAAAAACCCTCGGACTACTATTCGGAGGATTACGAGATAACAGGAGAAACCATAGAATGCGACCTTGCGATCTACTGCACTTCCGTCGCAGGCAAAAAGGAGTTTATCCCTGAAAACGGCGTCATACTCGAAAGAACGACCATCACCATTGGAGATGGCATGACAGCTTTCGATCAGCTGGTCGTCGCCGCAAGAACGCACAAGATACAGCTTGATTTCAGAACCGATTACGTTTCGGGGATAAACTATATATATGAAAAAGACTTCGGCGATCTGTCCGGCTGGATGTATAACGTCAACGGTAAATCCGCTCCGGTAGGAGCATCCTCGATGAAGCTAAAAGCAAGCGATTTCGTCGAATGGTACTACACGGTCGATTATCAAACAGATCCAAATAATACAAACTGACAGGAGAATAAACTGAGAAGCTTTACGGACCACAACCCGATAGCAGTATTCATATACTACTTTTGCGTCATGCTTCCGATAATGTTTTACCCCAACCCGCTCATATGCGGCACAGGTTTATTATCGGGGTTTTTGTATTACGCTGTCAAAAACGAAGGCAGAGGCATCAAAAAAGTACTATGGTTTTTCCTTATCCCGATAATAGGTTCTGTAATAAATGCCCTTTTCATGCACAACGGCATGACTGTGCTTTTCATTCTTAACAACAATCCAATAACTCTTGAGGCAGCCCTATACGGACTTACATCAGGAACGATGATAGCAGCCATGCTGATGTGGTTTGCCTCATTCAATCAGATAATGACCAGTGATAAGCTATTGTATATTTTCGGAAGCGTATCTCCAAAGGTGGCATTGATATTATCTATGACCTTAAGATACATACCCCTTTACAGACAGCAGATCACTAAGACCAACAACGCGCAAAAAGCTATGGGCCTATATAAAGAAGATAATTTGATAGACAAGCTGAAGAGCGGGGTAAGAGTCTTCTCCATCATGGTCACATGGGCTCTTGAGAACGGTGTCATCACTGCAGACTCGATGACAGTCAAGCGCCAAAAGCCCGAATACGAGGACATCGCCCGCATCGCCCGGGAAAACG
>CAZTHD010000333.1:0-1237 GCA_964613315.1 uncultured Oscillospiraceae bacterium
ACCGGGATAGAGCTTATCGTCCACGTGCCAGTTCCACATGACCTGATAACCAAAACCGGTGACCCTGCAGCCGCACCAGTCCTGAGACCAGATGCCGGCGACTTTTGCTCCTGCTTCCTTAGCTGTTTTGATCTTTTTATCAACGACATCAGTTCCGCCCTGAACTGCGAAGATCGCGCCGTCATAGATCCAGTCCGGAAGCTTCCATCCTCTGCCGGCCATGAGGCTGAGGTCCTCTGCTATCTGCTCGTAGCTTTCGCACTGTTTTATATATATTATGGGAGCTTCCTGGGTGTAGAGTATGGTGGATCCGGGATTTTTGAAATCAAATATTGCAAATGTGGAAATATCAAGATGTACGAAATATTTTTTGCTGGATACGTAGGTCGGTGCTACGCAGTAGGATTCGTAATTTCTGAAAGGAAGTGAAAAATTAGGCCTTTTGCCTATGAGAGTTTCGCGGATGAGCTTGTCGCCTATCCTTTTCGTATTTTGATGCTCTGCGACGAATATGCGGACCCTTTGGCCTTTCAGATCGAATTTGGAGTAGGTCTCACCGCAGCCGTATATGGATTCGTCTTCTTCAGCCGGTATGGATACCCAAAACCTGTTAACTCCTCTTCCGCTTATATCGGCTCCGTTTTCATCGCAATAGCTTATTCTTAAAAGACCGTCTGTATCACTTACGGAGAGGTAGTGCATTTCTCCCGATCTTTTGTCTTTAAATTCAAGGATGTATCCTTTATCGCTTTTTCTTTCTCCTGTTTTTGAGAACGTAGAGCGCCTGTCTATCCTTTCTTTATATGAAAAACTGCCCCTGCTCATCTTGAAATTATTGGAGCCTGTTCCCACTGAAAGGCTGATATGATCCTTGATAGAAATGTCCATATTATCCTCCGCTGCGCAAGAAATATATCTCTTCTAATTATATCGGTTAAAGGGCTTTGATACAAGGATAATTGACATTTGTACCACTATTTGAAAAGTGATATTCGCAGCGTGAAAAGCACGTTCACAGGCATGAGAAAAATGGCTTCGGATATGGTATACTACGATGTATGGACGGAGGTTTGAAATGATAGACCAGTTTTCAAGAACAGAGCTTCTTCTTGGCTCTGAAGGGATGGAAAAGATAAAGAGATCCCACGTGGCCGTATTCGGAGTAGGGGGAGTAGGCGGTTATGTTGTCGAAGCTCTGGTAAGATCCGGAGTTGGAGAATTAGACCTCATAGATAAC
>CAZTHD010000333.1:1247-2162 GCA_964613315.1 uncultured Oscillospiraceae bacterium
GAGGTGAGTCTTACTAACCTTAACAGGCAGATAATAGCTACAAGGAAGACAGTTGGAAGGCCAAAGGTCGAGATCGCAAAGGAAAGGGCTCTTGAAATAAACCCGGACTGTAAAGTCAATGCCTATAAGATGCTTTATCTTCCCGAAACTGCGGACAGCTTTGATTTCAGCAAATATGATTACGTAGTCGATGCCATAGACACCGTGGCCGGAAAGGTGGAAATAATTAAGCGCGCCGTTGAAGCGGGAGTTCCCGTGATCTCGTCCATGGGAGCGGGAAATAAAATGGAAGCTTCCATGCTGGAAGTCGCGGACATATACAAAACCTCCGTATGTCCTCTTGCAAGAGTCATGAGAAAGAAACTTAAAGAGATGGGCATAGAGCATCTAAAAGTCGTCTATTCAAAAGAGCAGCCGGTCAAACCTTTGCTTCCTCCGGATGAGTCAGAATACGAACTTAAAGGAGGCCGTCCTGCTCCCGGAAGCAATGCTTTCGTTCCGGCAGCTGCAGGTCTGATCATAGCAGGCGAAGTCATCAAAGACCTTTCGGAATACGGAAAGCCTTGATCGCTTTTTGATTTGACTATATGAAGAATTTACACAAAAAAACGGCGCCGTCGGCGCCGTTTCGCTGTTTAGAGTGTTTTATGAAGGGCCTGTATGATGAGGTTTATGAAGTCCTCCAGAGGTTTTGAAATATATGCTTTCTTTCTGTAATATACGTTTATGTCCTTCGGGTCGGCCCTGAAGGGTACGCAGTAGTATTTAACGTTTTCCGGTTCTTCATCGGGGTTGATGCAGGTCGAGGGTATGATGCTTGCTCCGAGACCTTCATGGACGAGCTCTGTGCAGAGGAAGTAAGAATCGCACTCGATGACGGTCGTGTCTTCATCGAGATAGCCTTTCATAATACCA
>CAZTHD010000334.1:0-2137 GCA_964613315.1 uncultured Oscillospiraceae bacterium
GAGCATATCGTTTTCTTTTTTCCACTTGTAGTATTCGTCTGTAAGAGGAGTGTAACCGAGCTTTTTCAGTTCCTCGTAGCTAACTTTGTAATTCCCTTTATAGTGTCTTCCCGAGTACAGATACCTAAGATATTTTTGCATATATCCGTCTATCTCCTTCAGTCCCTCCGTAGACGTTATAACTGGAAAGTAAAACCTTGTCCAGGTGAAATCGTTGGTCCCCGAAAGGTCGTAGAATTTGCGGTCGAAGCTGTTTATCATCGCCTTTGCCGCTTTCTCGAAGCTTGCGCCTTTTTTCTGCCGCCATCTGTAGAGCTTCCTTGCCTTGCGCCTTATCTTTCCCTTCATCTTTTCTATGGTGGCTCCGGCAAGATCTATCTTCCCTTCATGATAGGAAAAGCCGAGAAACTCCCAGCTTTCTTTCGGAAGGCTCACTTTGTACTTGTTCATATTTAGAGTCAGCTTTTTTGCCTCTATGTGATCCCTTATGTATGCAAAGCCTTCCTCGAGTTCTTCTTCGCTGTCAAAGAAGACGATGATATCGTCGGAGTAGCGGTAATAGGGGATCGTATTTCCCATAAAGACAAGATCCAGATCTTTAAGGTATACGTTAGCAAAAAAGCTGGCAAGAGGGACTCCGGCCATGGCGCCTCTCTTTTCATCTATGAGCTCCCCGTTCCAAAAGCATCTGTCCTGGAACAGTATATACCTAAGAAAGTCGAGAAGCTGCTCATCGTCGTCTATTATCTCTTTGAGCATATCCATGAGGATATCCGTATCTATGGAGTTGAAATAGTCGTGTATGTCGAGCTTGAGTACGTACTTTTCCTCAAGGCCTTTTATGGACATTATGCTGTCGAAGGCTGTCTTTGACGTTCTGTTCCTTCTGAAGGAGTAGCAGTTGTCCGCTATCTTATCGTCATATTTATACAGCTCCCAGGCGAGGAGCTTAAGTACAAAAGTCTCATCACCAGCATAGCTGTATACTATGCGCTTTTTTGACGAGCCGAGCTTGCTTATCTCCCTTTTTTCCGGATAGCCGAGCTTTAGGCTTTTTGCGATGGAGGCGTATCTTTTTTCATCAATAAAAGACTCCAGCTCCTTTTGTTCCTTTTTGCTGAGCTGGGCCTTTTCTTTTTTGTATTCAAGAAATTCTCGCCATTCCTGCTTTGAAGAGAGTTTGTCTAGTATGCTGTCCATAATGAAAAAGGAAAGAGAAAAAGCTTTGAAGTAAGCAATTGCTTACGATACCGGACGGTACGAAGGGGCGGCTGCCTGTAAAGCCTTTGGTAAGCCCCGCGCTGCGTCCTTCGCAGGCGCATTGAAATGCATTTCTCTTTCCTTGTTTGAAACTGATTATCCCAGATATTTGCGGAGTCTTTCTTCGATGTACTCCGGCCTGTTGGGGAAGTGTTCTACGAAATTGATGAAGCTGTATCCTCTCTTTTCAGCCTCCTGGCGGCTCCAACGGTACTCCCTGTGGGCCGTAGTGGTCTTTCCTATGAGCATTATGAAGAGCTTGGGAACGTCTCCGTCGTAGACCGCGATGGAATAGTTCATGAAACGTCCGGTGCCTCCTATGGTAGCAGGGGATACGTTTTCCTTTACGTAGTATCTGGGGAACTTGTCCGCCAGTATCTCGAGTATCCTCTGCCTTGCGGTCTTTCCGTCCTCGTAGTCCTCATACATGCTTTCATCGTAAGATGACGAAGTTTCGTTTTTGACGGACTGGACCGCATCGGATACGGAAACTCCCGTTTCCTTTTCGAATTCGTTCTTTAATTCTTCGGCGGCTTTTTTCAGATCGTCTTTGTGTTCTTCTAAGCTCTCCTTTAAAGATCCGAAAAGGTCGGCAGCCTTCTTCTTGTTTTCTTCGCTTGTGATGTCCTTGATGGCGTCGGCGCCTTCTTTTAGCAACTTATCCAAAAGTCCCATAGCGTGTACCTCCTTCATATATCTCGATTATATCCTGCGTGAGCAATAATTACCAGCAAATGTTTTTCCTTTACTATTTCCTGTGGTTTTTCTTCCACTCCTTGATCTGCTCGAGCCTTTCCTTGTACCTTGCCTCATTACCCTGATCCGTGGGAAGGTAATACTCCTTCTCTTTGATGGAATCGGGAAGGCAGCTCATGGC
>CAZTHD010000335.1:0-2131 GCA_964613315.1 uncultured Oscillospiraceae bacterium
CATTCGACTGGGCGTGGACAAAGGATTACAGATAACTTGATAGAAATGTAAATAAATGGTAATATACTCCCGGCTTTACGCCGGGAGGTTTTTTGTTATGGGAATAAGAGATATACGCATACCTGATAAAACGGCTGACAAAGATGTGGCTTTGAAAGAGCCCTTCAGGCTTGCCGTTATAGGGGCCTGCCCGGGAGCGGGCTGCAGCTTCGTGTCTTCAAGAGCCCTTCAAAAGGGCTTGTACGAGGGGCATACGCCTGAGGGATTAAGGACCCTTTGCGAACTTGGAAGTCCTTACTTCTATACGGCTCTTGGTTTTGACAAAAGGTTTGCGGGCAGGAGCTTTTGTGATTTTTCTTCACACGGAAGACACGAACTCAACATGGAGATGGGATATAACTGGTACCTGAGGAAAGCGGATCAAAAGGGAAAAAAGGATGCTGAGATCCTCCGCAGCTTTTACAATGCTGCAGGAGCTTTTGTCGTATACGACTGCTCGGGGCTTATGGATGAAGAAGTTCTATATGACGTTCTTGACGAGTCCGACAGGATATATCTTGTTGTAGATCCCCTTCCTACAAGGCTCATATCCTCTCAGGACTTTATAGAGGAGATAAGGACGAGCTTTCCAAAGGCGGAGCTTGTTGTCAACAAATACGCAAAGGGCATACACAAGGGAGAACTTTCAGCCTTCCTTGGGACCCGCAGCTACCACGCAGAGCCTTTCATGCCCATAGAGAGGATATATAAAGCAGAATATAACTGCCGGCTTATCTGAAAAGCTCATATTAATGCAAATATAGCCTCATTTCAGGGCTTAATACAGGTCTTTTCTTTGAAATATCTGCAAAAAGTAGTATACTAATAAGAAGACTTATTTGCAGAAGAGGTTTTTTAATTGATAGATTTCAAAAACGTAACAAAGGCATATGATGACAAAGTCGTCTTAAAGGATGCTAACCTTCACATAGACGACGGAGAGTTCGTTTTCATAGTAGGCCCCACGGGAGCCGGCAAGTCCACTCTGATCAAGCTCATCTCAAGGGAGATAGAGCCTGACGAAGGAGACATCATAGTAGACGGCAAAGTCATAGACGATCTGTCTAACAGGGAGATACCCCATTTCAGAAGACAGATAGGGATGGTATTCCAGGACTTCAGACTTCTTCCTAACCTTACGGTCTACGAGAACGTCGCTTTTGCAAAAGAGGTAGTGCACAGCCCCAAGAGGGTCATCAAGAGAATGGTGCCCCAGCTCCTTGCCATGGTCGACATAGAAGATCTTGCCGACATGTTTCCTGACCAGATATCAGGAGGCGAACAGCAGCGTGTGGCCATAGCCAGGGCTATAGCTAACAACCCCAAATACATCATAGCCGACGAGCCTACGGGAAACCTCGACGGAGATACTGCATGGGCCATCATGGACCTTTTAGAGCAGATCAACAGGAGAGGCACCACCGTCGTCATGGTCACCCATGCTTCCGACATAGTGGAGAAGATGAAGAAGAGAGTCATCACCATCCAAAGCGGCAGGATCATCAGCGACGTGAAGGGAGGAACCTCCAATGTTTAACGGACTTTGGTATTCCATCAAAACGGCGGTCGTTCAGATATTCAGGAACAAGGGCATGAGCATTGCTTCGCTTTTCTCTATCACAGCAATGCTTCTCATACTCGCTCTTTTCTTTGCATTTACCGTCAATGTCAACTATCTGACGGAGCAGATCAAGGATGAGTTCAATACCATAGTGCTCTTCCTCTACGACGACGCCACGACGGATGACGCATACAAGATAGCGACCAGCATAGAGTCCATGGATCAGGTCGCATCGGTCAAATACGTCTCGAAGGAGACTGCCATGGAAGAGTTCAAGCATTCCTGGGGAGATAACGCATACCTTCTCGACAGCCTTGCTGAGAACCCTCTTCCCAACTCCTTAAGAGTTGAGCTTGCAGACATACAGGGAGGCTCTCTTGTCGCTCAGGTAGCTTACGGCTTCAGCAGCGTTGAAGACGTGCGCTTTTACCGAGAGGAAGTGGATAAGGTCCTTAAAGTATCCTCGGTGATACAAAGAAGCGCTCTCGTTATCATAGTATTCCTTGTCATAGTTTCAGTCATGGTCGTATC
>CAZTHD010000336.1:0-2130 GCA_964613315.1 uncultured Oscillospiraceae bacterium
AAACGAAAAAAAGAAAAAAATAAGGAATCCTTACGTAAAAGCAGCGCTCGCCGGTTTCGGTGCGCTGGCTCTTGCTATACTTCTCTTTTTGCTGCTCTTCAACCTCGACACGGTAAGTGATACCATTGGTCAGGCTCTGGCTATCCTAAGGCCCTTCATCATAGGCGGCATCATAGCATATATCCTTGCGCCTCTTTGCAACAGCATAGAAAAGTGGCTCACACAGCTTTTCCCGGAAAAGATCAAAAAGGCGGCGCCGGCTCTTGCCGTGGCCCTGTCCATGCTTTTCTTTATCCTGGTCATATATCTTCTGCTCATCATGATCATCCCTCAGCTCTATGCCAGCATAGTGTCGCTGTCTGAGACTCTGCCGGGACAGGTGCAGATCCTCATCAATAAGATAGCGGATATGCTGAAGGTTAACGAGACTCTCTACGGTTACGTCATGACGGCGATCGAGAACATCCAGAAAGGTTTCACAAACTGGGTGGACAACACATTGCTTCCTGATCTGTCCGGCATCATCAGCGGCCTTGGAACAGGAGTGAAATCCGTGCTGTCCGTTCTTCTCGATATCATAGTCGGAGCCATCGTGGCTGTGTACTGCCTTGCGGGCAGAAAGAACTTCGGCCGCCAGGCAAGGATGGTCCTTTACAGCATAGCGGGAGAGAAGTGGGGCAATACCATCAGGAGCGAAGCCCAGTATGCGGACAAGATGTTCAACGGATTTATCAGCGGTAAGTTCGTAGACTCCGCTATCATAGGCGTCATATGCTATTTCTTCTGTATAATAGCCCGCATGCCCAACGCCCTCCTTGTCTCGGTCATCATAGGGATAACCAATATAATCCCGTTCTTCGGACCCTTCATCGGAGCCATACCCACGGCTCTTCTGATACTGGTCCAAAGCCCCATGAAGGCTCTTATCTTCGTCATATTCATCCTGGTCCTCCAGCAGATCGACGGAAATATCATAGGACCGAAGATCCTCGGAGACAGTACAGGCCTTGCGAGCTTTTGGATACTATTTGCCATCATGGTATTCAGCGGCATATTCGGATTCATAGGAATGATCATAGGCGTGCCTCTCTTTGCCGTCATTTACGACATAGCAAAGAAGCTCATCTTCAGAGGCCTTGACAAGAAAAATATAGACCCCGCTGTCTACGAAGAGGAAGAAAAGGAATAAATATCAATATACAGGACACTCTTTAGCGCCGGAGCTTTTGGGCTCCGGTTTTTCATTCTCCTCTGTTTATCATGCCGTTGCCGCAGGCAAATACCAAGACGGCAACGTAGCTGCAGCCTGCATCCTTAAGAGTGAGAGCCGCTTCGCTTGCAGTGCTTCCCGTAGTGAGGACGTCGTCCACAAGAATTATCCTCACGCCCTTTAAAGGCTGATTTCCTTTAAGACGGCGGCCTTTTATCCGGGCATCCGGGTCTAATGAGAAGGCGCCTTCCAATATTTCTTTTCTCTCCCTTTTTCCTGCGAGCCTTGCGGGAGGGGTCTCCTTTGGTTTTAAGAGCAGGTCTGCGAGCTCTATATCCAGTTCTTTAGACAGGTATTTTGCAAGAAGCTGCGCCTGGTTGTATCCTCTTTTCGACATTTTTTCTTTGGAAGACGGGATGTAACTGATGCAGTCGAAATCTCGTTTTAGCTCATTCAAGTTGTTCCTGTAAGAAAGAAGTATCCTCTCTGCCATTAGCTTTGCCATTGGTCTTGCGAGATAGCTTGCTCCCTGAAATTTGAGTTTAGATATCATCTGCCTTGGGTAATAACCGTATATGCAGCAGCTGAAAAGATCGTCGAAGACAAGATCGTCCATAGACGATGCATAGGGGTTGTCAGATATCCAGTTGATCATTTTTATGCATTTGTCGCAGAGGTTGTGCACCCGGGTCTTTCTGTCTATGGTGTCTCCGCAGCATGCGCAATAAAGGTTTTCAGGGAATAGAAGATCCGGCAGAGATCTTAAAATATCCGCCGGATCTTTCTTCTTAAGTAAAGCAAGCCCCCAAGAAATAATTGGCTTACTCTTCATTTATTATGCTTTCAAAACTCCTTAATCTGTATCCGAGGCCCGAATAGCGCTTCTGGGCCGTGTTGTTGTCGACCATGGCGTTGCAGAC
>CAZTHD010000337.1:0-2115 GCA_964613315.1 uncultured Oscillospiraceae bacterium
GATCTCGCCTATGAGACCTCCTTCAGATCTCATTTGAATAAAGGGGACCTTCGCGAGTTTTCGTATGTCTGCAAGCGGATAGGGAGTCTTACTGTTGTCTGCATTTTCATCTGCTATATCATAATTTGCCGGCGCTGTGATGAGGAGCATGGCGGCCTTTGTGCTGATAGCTCCTATGGATGCATCTTCAAGCTCTTTTGCTGTTATGGCTATATCAACAGTGCCTGTTTTTACGGCTTCAGCATAGTCCTGGATCGTATTATCGGTCAGCACGTTGATCTTGTATTTCGGATAGTTGACGTGGAAGTCTCTTAAGACTGTCGGCATTATCCCGAAACTGACGTGAGAGGGTATCGCCAGCGATATGGTACCTGTAAAGGAGTTATTGAGCTCGTTGAGCCTGTTCTTTAGATCTATTTCGAGGTTGTTGATCTCCTTTGCAGTCTGTACGTACGCTTCGCCGTAGGGCGTTATGGTGATTGGATATGCCGAACGGTCGAAGAGTTTGTATCCTATATCAGACTCTATATTAGAAAGGAACTGGCTCAGATAGGGTTGTGATATCTTAAGCGACTCTGCAGCTTTTGAGATGCTCCTGAACTTTTCTATTGCGAGTATGTACTCTATCTGTTTCTCTGTCATGGCTATTACCTCTCTCATATTAAAAAACCTATTTACATCATAATAAGTATACACTAAGACTTATAAAAATGGAAACGTTTTATTTGGAAAATAAACTACAAATATCCATTTTTATATTCCACAGCGGAATATGTGTAAATATATGTGGTCATATGTGCATTTTTTACATTCGTCATATTTAAGGTGCATATATTTCTGTGATATAATAAAAGTCAATGGAAATTGAAGTCAAACGAAGGGATGAAAGGCACAGTTATGAAACTATTGGAAGAACTAAAACTAAAAAACGTAACATTCAAGAACAGGATCGCTTTTCCGCCCATGACCACAGGATACGGTGGGTCTGAGGGGGTACATGACGACCTTTTTGCAGAGCAGTCCATAGGCTTTTACGAAAGGCTTGCAAAGGGCGGTGTCTCATACGTGGTCATAGGAGATATCCCCACCTGCAATTCAATACCGTCAAGCAGGTCTAAGCTCACTTCCGAAGACTATATACCCAAGTTCAGAAAACTTGCAGATGTCCTTCATAAATATGACTGCAAACTTGGCCTTCAATTCTTTATTGCAGAGTTCGAAGTCGCGAAGATGATGAGTCTTATGGCGGAGGGAAAAAAGGCTGAAGCAAGAGCTCTCATGCACGGATACGACTATCCTCTCTATATCTCGAAAGAAGGTATCAGGGAGATGATCGATGGTACTGCTCAGGCAGCAGTCTGGGCACACGAAGCCGGAGTCGACGTCATACAGATCCACGGTGACAGATTCAACGGAGTCCTTCTTTCAAGCAAACTCAACAGCAGGACCGATGAATACGGCGGATCTCTTGAAAACAGGATGAGATTTGCTCTTGAAACGGTCAGAGCCATAAAGGAAAGATGCCCTGAAATAGCAATAGAATACAAATTCTCACTAAGAACCGTGAATCCCGATGGATCCATAAGAGGAAACGGAGGACTGGAGATAGATGAAGCTCTTATATTTGCAAAGGAACTGGAAAAAGCCGGAGTGGAGATGCTCCACGTGGCTCAGGCGAACCATACGAGCCAGAGCGAAGACACTATGCCGCCCATGGGTATACAGCCCTACGGCTTCACCACGGCAAAATACCTTGATGCTTTGCGGAAGGCTGTAGATATTCCTCTTTGCGCCGTAGGACGTATCATCAATCCGTATACTGTGGAAGCTATACTGGAAGACGGTATGGCTGATATGGTGGCTCTCGGAAGGAGCCTCCTTTGCGATCCCGATTTCGTAAATAAGTTCGCAGAGGGCAAGGTTGACGAGATACGCCAGTGCATAAGCTGCAACAAGGGATGTTTCGATTCCGTCATGGCTGCAACTTTCTGCCAGTGTTCCCTCAACCCCGAGAACGGTTATGAGACTGTAAAGGAGATAGGCAAGGCCGAAACGAAAAAGAAGGTGGCTGTCATAGGAGGAGGTATGGCCGGTATGGAGGCTGCAAGAGTCCTT
>CAZTHD010000338.1:0-2101 GCA_964613315.1 uncultured Oscillospiraceae bacterium
CGTGCTGTCCTGCCGTGAGTCCTTCGACGGTCTTATAGACTTCTGTGTCTGCTCCGCAAACGTCCGTTTCAACAAGGAAGGTCTCCTCTGCACCGTTTGCTACGAGTGTGATATAGAGGTCATCTCCCTTTTCTCCGGAACCGTCCCATTTATAGAGAGCTGCGCTCTTTACCGTTGCATCGAGAACGCTGACTTTCATGTTCTGCTTTTCGACAAGCTTTTCCGTTCCGTAAAGGTTCGTTACATCTTCGAAATCAAAGGTGTAAGTTCCGTCTACGATCTCGTAGGTTCCGGTACCTTCTTTGATCTCATTTTCTCCGGCCCATGCTGTTCTTACGCCTGATACCTTGACCTTCTGTCCCACCTCGAGCTTTGCGAAGCCTTCAGCGTCGATGGGCATTCTGTATACGTAATATGCTCCGTCTCCGTCCTGAAGGATAAGGCTGCAGTTGCCCCATGCTGTTCCGTCGATCTTTGCTGTGATGAAGCCTTCGATGACTGCGTCAGCTCCGTCTGCTGCTGCGTTGAACTCGGCAAAGGTCATTACTCCTGCATCCTTTGCGTTGGGATCTACCTTTGCAGGTTCAGGATCTTTCTTTCCGCCGCATGCTGCGAAGGAAAGGACCATTACGAGTGCAAGTATTATTGCTAATGTCTTTTTCATTTTTCTCTCCTTTTCTACCCGCTCTTGCGAGCTTTACGAACATTCCTATTATATCTGTATGCAGCAAATATTGCAATACACATCCAAAGTCCGGCAAGGCTGAAAAGCAACACTTTCGAGGTCTTTGGGAGAGGACCGAGGTCTTTCTTTCCTATGGCGTCGGTATTCATCTGTCCAAGCCTGTATCTTGCTTCTATATCGGTATATAGCCTGTCTATATATTCATCGTCCACCGTGAACCCCCTTTTGGGAGCGTAAGCCACCTCCTCTATGAGGGCTCCTGCCGCATCTCTTACGGAAGCGGATCCGTTGAAGACGGGAGTTATGAAGGTGTTGTCCGTGCTTTCAAGCAACAGCTTAGATGCCGCTATCTTTACGTCGTAGTACTTGTCGTTGTCTTCCCCTGCTCTTGAGAGATAGTCAAGATACTCCGGGTTGTTTTGCGCTTTGCTGGTCACCGGAACGTAGCCCTCTGTCTGCGAATATGCCATTTGGGCTTCGTCTGTCAGAAGGAACTGGGCAAAGAGCCATGAGGCGAGTACTTCCTGGGGATCTTTCTTGTTGAATATACAGACGGACGGTCCCTGGGATATCATCACCGGGTTTTCCGTATCGAACTGGGGAACCGGCCTTACCACGGTCTCAAAGGGCACTATGAGCTTAGGGTCTATATCCTGATGTCCTGCCCCCGAGCCCATCCAGGTGGCTCCTGCAGTAGAGTCTATGCCGAATATGCACTGCCCCGCATTGAGGAAGTTCCCGGGGTAAGAGCTTATCTTGAAGGTAGAGAATGCTCCCGTTGCGGCATGGCTGTTCACGGTCTTGAGAAGCGCTCTCGTCTCATCATTAAAGAGCAGTATGTCCCCCTCTTCATCGGTATATCCCGCATCCCTTTGCTTCAGCATGGTTATCATCATGTTGTCCGTGGACTTGTATATGAAGGGTATCATGACCTTTTGTCCGTTGACCTTGTAGGTACCGTCCTCGTTCTTTGCAAGAGCAGCTTCCGACACCTCCCATATCCAGTCCCAGGTAGGAACGTCGGGAACGGTATATCCCATTTTCTCCACATAGGTTTTGTTTATATACAACGCTTCCGTAGATCTCATGTACGGAAGAGCGTATAGCTTTCCGTCTATCCTGCATTCCTCAAGGAACTTGTCTATGACCTCGCCTTCATCGGGGCCGTCGTAGCGAAGTTCGCTGCCTCCGAAACCGTATCTTGCGTCCGAGGCAAGCTCGTCGAGGCACACGACCACGTTGGTCCCGGTCATATAGGTCGCTATATGGTCAGGATAGCTTATGCAAACGTTGGGAGTCGTTAGGGTCGGTATGTTAGTTATGACGTCGCTGTATATCCTCGCGTAATCTGTGAACCTCCTCATGGTCACGTGGATATTTGGATAAAGAGCCTCGAAATCCGAAATGGCCTTGTCG
>CAZTHD010000339.1:0-2096 GCA_964613315.1 uncultured Oscillospiraceae bacterium
GTGCGGGATACTCCTATGCCGTAGCATCCCATGACCACCGGGTGATCCACCTGGTTCTCATCTCTGTAAAGACAGTTCATTGGCTTTGAATACTTGGTACCCAGTTTGAATACCTGGCCCACCTCTATGCCCCTTGCGGTCTTGACAGGCTTTCCGCAGCAAGGACAGGGATCGCCTTCCTGAAGGAGCTTAAGATCTACCACCTTGTCAGCCTTAAAGTCTCTTCCTTCGCAGACGCCTATATAGTGGTGATCTTTTTCATTTGCGCCGCAGCACATGTTCTTCGTACCCTTGAGCTCTGAGTCCATTATGACGATGCAGTCGTGTATGCCTATGGGGCCAGTGAACCCGCCGACACAGCCTGTGACTTCAGACATCTTCTCTTCGTCTGCCATGGACACGAGATACTCGGGAACGTCCAAAGCGTTGATGAGCTTGGTCATATTGAGCTGCCTGTCTCCTCTTACGAGAGCGAGTACGAAGGAAAGTCCATCCCCTTCTTCTTCGGCTACCTGAAGGAGCAGCGCCTTGATGGAGTGCTTTATATCAGCCTTAAGATATGCGCAGACGCTTTCTATGGTCTTGGTGCCGGGGGTATATACCTTTTCGAGTTTTGTTTCTTCTTCAGGCCCCTGGACCTCGTCTCTGAACTCAGCTCTTTCATCAGTCGCTGCGAAATCGCAGTCGCCGCAATATACTATGTTGGATTCGCCGAATTCTGAAAGTGCTGTGAACTCGTGGGAGTTGTTTCCGCCTATGGCTCCGGAGTCCGCTTCTACAGGCCTGAAATCGAGGCCGCAGCGGGTGAAGACCTTTGAGTAGGCGTCGTACATCTTTTTGTAGGATACGTCAAGACCGGCCTCATCCCTGTCGAAGGAATAGGCATCTTTCATGATGAACTCCCTTGAACGCATAAGTCCGAAACGGGGCCTTGCCTCGTCTCTGTATTTTGTCTGGATCTGGTAGAGATTCAAGGGCAGCTGTCTGTAGGAAGAAACAGCCTGGCGGACTATATCCGTAAAGATCTCTTCGTGGGTAGGCCCAAGGCAGAACTCCCTTTGGTTCCTGTCCTTGATCCTCCACATCTCAGGACCGTATACGCCCCATCTGCCGCTTTCCTGCCAGAGCTCCGCAGGCTGAAGAGCGGACATCAGTATCTCCTGACCGCCTGCCGCATCCATTTCCTCGCGGACTATAGTCTCGATCTTCCTTAAAGTTCTGTTTCCAAGAGGCAGGAAACCGTAGATACCCGATACAAGCTTCTTTATGAATCCAGCGCGGAGAAGAAGTATATGAGAGGGGATCTCCGCTTCGGCGGGAACTTCTCTTAAAGTCGTTATGAACATATCTGATACTTTCATTTGATATTGCCTTCCTTTACTACTGCAGTTGCATATGCGGCCATTGCAAGCCCCTCTCCTGTGGGCCCGAGGCCTTCCTCCGTAGTCGCTTTTACGGAGACCATGTTTTTATCTATTCCTATAGCCTTTGCTATCGCTTCCCTCATATTGTCTATATATGGCGATACCTTAGGCCTTTGAGCTATGAGTGTGGCATCGACGCTTTGGGACGTAAACCCGTTTTCTTTAAGTATCTTCGCCGTCTTTGAGAGTATCTCCCTACCGCTCATACCTTCCGTATCTTTTGAGGTATCGGGGAAGTGCTTCCCTATATCTCCCAAGGCTGCGGCGCCAAGCATCGCATCTGCTATGGCGTGGGCTATGACGTCCGCGTCGGAGTGCCCGAGGAGCCCCTTTTCAAAGGGTATTTCGATGCAGCCGAGCATGAGCGGTCTTCCCGGAACGAGTTTGTGAAGATCGTAGCCGCTCCCGAAACGCACCCTGCTTTCCTCGGGAAGATCGTCAGGAGTCGTTATTTTGTAGTTGGCATAGTCGCCTTCCACTATATCCACCCTGTATCCGCAATAGTCCGCAGCGGATGCATCGTCGGTAAGCTCTACTCCGTCCTCTTTGACCTTGGCGTAACATCGCTTAAGGACTTCTTTTTTGAAACCCTGGGGTGTCTGGACTGCGTAGAGTTCTGACCTCACTAAAGCCTTCTCTTTGGTCCTTATGGTATCTTTAGGCCTCACGCAG
>CAZTHD010000340.1:0-2071 GCA_964613315.1 uncultured Oscillospiraceae bacterium
CTCTTGTGACATTGTTCTTAAGAGAAGGAACGTATACTCCTTGTATCTCCGTCAGCTTTTCAAGCATTTCAGATTTTGAGGATCCTAAGATCTTAAGTTCATGATACTTTTCGCAAAGCCTTGGGAGCTGTTCTTCACCATCGCCCATCATGACTACGTCGAAGAAATCTGCCAGTGGCTCCGGATTGAAAGCGCAGGGACCGCCTGCGACGATCAAAGGATAAGTATCGTCTCTGTCAGAAGCTTTTAGAGGGATACCTGACAGTTCTAGCATATTCAGTATATTCGTATATGAAAGCTCGTATTGTAAAGTAAATCCTACTATGTCGCAGTCTCTTACGGGAGTTTTTGTTTCTAAAGTATAGAGAGGAAGATCATTCTCTCGCATGAGCTCTTCCATGTCCACGTCAGGAGCAAAGACTCTTTCCATGTAAATGGAATCAGATTTATTTAGAACGTTATATAGAAGCGCAAGGCCCATGGAAGACATGCCGATCTCATAGGTATCCGGAAAACAAAAAGCAAAACGGATATTAAATTCTCCGTCTTTTTTAATAATGCTTCCCGGTTCTCCGCCTATATACCTCGCAGGTTTATTGACCTTGTTCAGCAATATATCAAGTTTTTCCTGTACTTTATTCTTCGACATATTCCATCTCGTAATCGAATACTCTGATTATATCACCGTCTTCAAGACCCATGGAGACCATCTTATCTATAGCTCCGCTCTTTTCGATGTATTTATACAGATATCTGAGAGAACCCATATCGTTGAAATTAGTTGAATCGAATATCTTTCTGAGCTGTTTTCCCGTGACTGTAAATCTCTTTCCATCGAATTCGACGTTGACGTCTCTGTAGTCAGGATCGTCTTTGGGATCCGTAGGCTCGAATATGGCTATCTCCTCTTCTTCGATCTCTGTTTCCTTTAGCAGCTTATATGCTGCATCTATCACTGCATCAACACCTTCATGTATGGGGGCGCACATAGTATATAGATCGAATCCCTTAGATGCTATATATTCTCTGAACCTTTCGATCTGTTCATCGCTTGCCATATCTATCTTGCTTGCGACAACGATCATAGGTTTCTTTGAAAGCTTTTCACTGTAATTCTTTAGCTCGTTATTGATCTTTTCGAAATCTTCGATGGGATCTCTTCCTTCGGAGCCGGATACGTCGACGATGTGGATCAGTATCCTCGTCCTTTCTATATGCTTAAGGAAATCAAGACCGAGGCCAAGGCCTTCAGAAGCACCTTCGATGAGTCCGGGGATATCAGCCATGATGAAGCTTTCATTATACTTTGTAACTACGCCGAGGTTGGGAGTGATAGTAGTAAAATGATAGTCTGCGATCTTGGGATTTGCACCGGTGCTCACGGAAAGAAGAGTAGATTTTCCTACATTCGGGAATCCCACAAGCCCTACGTCGGCTATGAGTTTCAGTTCAAGCTGTATCTCCCTTTCAATGGCAGCTCCGCCTGCTTCTGCAAAGTTCGGAGCCTGGCGTACAGAGTTCATGAAGAACACGTTCCCTTTACCGCCTTTACCGCCTTTTGCTGCAACGAAAGTCTGACCTTTTTCTTTAAGGTCAGCCATAACAAGTCCTGTGGCCATATCAGTTACAACAGTTCCTACAGGTACTTTTATAGTGAGATCTTCACCGTCTTTTCCGTATTGTTTCTTTTTGCGGCCGTCCTCTCCGCTCTGGGCTTCGTATTTCTTTTTGTATCTGAAGTCCATAAGAGTTCTGAGGTTTGCGTCTGCAACAAGTATGATGCTGCCGCCCTTTCCTCCGTTGCCGCCGTCAGGTCCGCCCTGCGGTATGAAAGGCTCTCTTCTGAAGGAAACGCATCCGTTTCCTCCTTTGCCTGATTTAATTGTGATTATCGCTTTATCTACGAACATAGTGCTATCAGATGATATTGGATAAATATCATTATACCTAAAACAATTTGTTTATTAATGATTTTAAGCATTTACCGTCAGTAAAAGCCCACTCAGGCTTACGCTGAGCTTTTTTGAGATTTGTTAAAGCTCAATTGGGCTATCGCCCTTTCGCTTACAAA
>CAZTHD010000341.1:0-2057 GCA_964613315.1 uncultured Oscillospiraceae bacterium
CAACCTCTATTTTTTATTTTTCTATTTTCCCCACAATTACTTTACACTATCAAAAATAGTATAGTCAAATGTCTAAATTAAAGTGATTCTTTCGATTATTACTACTTGTAAATAATTCACAACTGTAGCATAATAATAGTGTTAATCGGAGGCAATAATATGAACCAGCCAATGACGATCAGTTTTACGCTACAGGATATTCTCGTATGCCTGCTCATGGTGGCAGCTATCATAGCGCTTATAGTACTGATAGTACTTATGAAAAAATTCCTTAAATCAGCTGAAGAGCTGACAAAGACTTTGGAAAAAGCAAACGGCGCTATCGATGAAGCCAGGGTAGTACTCAAGGATGCCACAGCGATAGTTGAAAAAACCAAAGAGACAAGCGACATTGCCAATCTCAGCATCAGAAAGGCTTCTCGTTCGGTTGCGAACTTCGCTGACGTCGTATCTGCCAACAAGAGTAAATTATCCGCCTTTACAGGACTTGTGAATGCCGGAGCCAGTCTGGCGTCGCTTTTCGATGACAATAAATCAAAGAAATAAACCAAGGAGGGAGTAATGAAATCAACAGGAATAGTCAGAAAATTGGATCAATTAGGAAGAATTGTTATCCCGAAGGAATTACGTACAACTTTCGACATCAAGGAAACCGATCCGATTGAGATCTTTGTCGACGGCACTGATATCGTGCTTCGCAAGTATCAGCAGACCTGCGTTTTCTGTGGAGAGGCGGATAATCTCGTTGAATTTAACGACAAGGTTGTTTGCTCAAATTGTCTAAAGAAACTCAAGAAACTCTAGTTTCACCGGCAAACATTTAAAAAACCGCAATATATAAGATCCGGGGATCGATCTGATCCCCGGACTTTTTTATCAATCATCCATTGCTGCAAGTTCTTCTTCCGTGAGTTTGGTAAGATCGATGTCTTCGTTTTTATTGTTTTTGTTCTTTGATTTCTGAAGCTCTTTTTTGACCTTTTTGGGGTCTCTTCTGATCTCTTCTTTTTTATACGTGTAATACTCGGATGAAAGCTTTTCCTGCTTGTCGTCTCTTGCCTCTTCTAGGACAAGTCTGGTCTTGATCCTGTTTTCCAGTATGTTCACGTCGCAGACCACTGCATTCCCGTCTTTCGTGCTGATCTTTTCGCCAACGTCCGGCATACCTTTTTTGAGATCGATATAAGTATCGTTCTCATACTGAAGGCAGCACATGAGTCTTCCGCATATGCCCGAGATCTTGGTGGGATTGAGAGACAGGTTCTGATTCTTTGCCATCTTGATGGATACCGTATTGAAATCGCGCATCCAGGAATGGCAGCATAAAGGTCTGCCGCAGGGGCCTATGCCTCCCATCATCTTAGTCTCGTCGCGAACTCCTATCTGGCGAAGCTCTATCCTCATTTTGAATGCTGCTGCGAGATCTTTTACGAGTTCTCTGAAATCGACGCGTCCGTCTGCCGTGAAATAGAATATAACTTTGCTGTTGTCAAAGGTATATTCGACGTCCACGAGTTTCATATCCAGTTTTCTCGCGTCGACTTTTTCCTGACAGATCTGAAGTGCCCTTTCACGCTTTGCGATATTCTCCGCATTCTTTTTGCGGTCTCCGGCATCTGCTTTTCTGATTATCGGCTTTAATGGCTGTACGACTTCGCTGTCTTCTACGTCTCTTATATCGAAGGCTACAGTTCCGAACTCTATGCCTCTTGCAGTCTCCACTATGACTTCATCACCTGCTTTAAGCGCAAAATCAAGAGGGTCGAAATAATAGGTCTTGCCCGCCGTTCTGAATTTAACACCAACTATTCTGGTCACTTTTCCTCCTTTTATACCTTAAGGCAAAGCTGCTTCAAGGTATAGGGCACGCTTTGGCCCTGTAATAAATATTTCCTGGCTGTTTCGAGATGTTTTATGGCCTTTGCCTTATTTGCATCGCCTTTAAGCATCCCTTCTTCAAGCCTGTCCTCTAGGGCATCGAGAAAACTTAGCGCTGATGCCCTTAAATTATCTTTATCATTCAAGATACACTGAATGACTGCTTTCTTTTTGTAATA
>CAZTHD010000342.1:0-2045 GCA_964613315.1 uncultured Oscillospiraceae bacterium
TATCTATCTTGTTGGCAACAAGGACAACTTTTTTCTGCTTGCGCCTTAAGATATCCGCCACGTCTATGTCCGCATGTGTCAGGCCTTCTTTCCCGTCCACCAGGAAAATGATTACGTCTGCCATGTCCATGGCCATCTCGGCCTGGGCTCTCATCTGGGCAGGGATGGTCTCTTCGTTGTCAGGTTCTATACCGCCCGTATCCACCAAAAGGAAATGACGACCGCACCATTCGGCATCCGAAATGATCCTGTCTCTAGTCACGCCCGGCGTATCCTCTACTATGGACACTCTGCTTCCTACTATATCGTTGAAAAATGTGGATTTGCCCACGTTAGGGCGCCCCACTATGGCTACTATGGGTTTACTCATTACTACCTCATTTTTTTGCAAATACAAAATATATGCCGGCCTTATTTTGGCTGACCACATATTATAGCACAATTATGGCTTTTGTGGTATAATGCTGCAGACATCCCTCTTCGAGGGTAGATTTAGTATTGTTTTTTTACCGCATACTTGCGGGGAAAAGGAGACCGAATGAAAGTTTGTGTGGTCGGAATAGGCAAACTGGGCTACTCCATTGCCACTGCCCTACTCAACGGAGGCAACTCCGTCACGATCATCGACAACAACGATGAAAGGATATTGAGCGCCGGAAGCAATCTCGATGCCTTTACGGTGCAGGGAGACGCCATCCAGATAGACACCCTCAAGGATATCGATATAGCGTCCCACGATCTCATCGTTGCAGCAACTGAAGAAGACGAAAAGAACATGGTCATCTGTTCTTTTGCAAAGAAGCTCGGCTGTCCGAAGGCCATGGCAAGAGTGAGAAGACCTGAACATATGAAGCAGCTCGGTTTCATCAAGGAAACGATGAATATTGACAGGCTGCTCAACCCCGATTACTCCTGCGCAAAGGAAGTATTCAAATATCTGACTCAGAAAGAAGCCATAGAAGGCGGCCTTTTCGTTCAGGACGGATTTGCCATCCTTGAGTTCAAAGCAGACCGCATGCCTTCCCTCGTGGGACAGAAGATCATGGATTCAAGCCAGTACATCGAAGGAATGCTGATCGGCGCCGTATCAAGGAACGGAAAGATAATAGTCCCCAACGGCAGCAGCGTCATAGAAGCCGGCGATACCCTTTACGTGGTAGGTCTTGAAAACGACATATATACTCTCAACGGAAATCTCCGTGCGAAGAAATTGGACGAGCTCCCGAAAAGAGTCATGATCGCAGGCGGCGGAAAGAGCGGCCTCTTCCTCGCAAAACTCCTTGAAGAAAAAGGCATAAACGTAAAGATCATAGAGATAGACAGCAATAGATGTGAAGAGCTTGCAGCGGAGCTTTCAAGCAGCGTAGTCCTCAACGGAGACGCATCGGATATTGACGTTCTCAAAGACGAGGGCATCGATTCCATGGACGCTTTCGTATCCATGACGGGCTTCGACGAAGAGAACCTCCTTCTCTCCCTGCTCGTACGCCAGTACGGAGTTGGCAGCATAGTCGCAAAGGTCTCAAGGCCCACCTTCATCCCGGTCATAAAGAACCTCGGTACTTCAGCCATAATCAATCCTCAGGAGATCATAGCAAACGAGGTCCTCGCTTCCATAAGAAGAAGCGGCATAGTGCTCTTCAGCAAGGTCATCCACGGACAGGCTGAGTTCAGAGAAGTACAGGCTGAGGGCGAGATGCCTCTGACAAAAAAGTCTCTGGCAGACCTCGACATACCGGAAGGTGTCATAATCCTTGCTCTTCGCCGCGGAAAGAGCATAATTATCCCAAACGGCAAGACACAGGTCTCTGCCGGGGACAAGGTAGTCATTCTTTCACTGCTCTCCGCAGGAGGAGAACTGGAAGCGCTGCTGACAAAAGGACAGAAGAGTATTTTGTAACATGATCATAAACAAGAAAGCCATAACTAAAATATTGTGCGCCGTCATGACCGTAGTCGGCCTGTCAATGCTGCTGCCCCTGATCGTTTCGCTCTTTTACGAAGAGTACGATATAGCAAAATGCTTTTCTATATGCGCTCTTCCG
>CAZTHD010000343.1:0-2032 GCA_964613315.1 uncultured Oscillospiraceae bacterium
CCATTCTCTCTCTTCTGACCTTTGCGCGCGTGACTTCAACGCCGCAGCGGTCGCATATCTTGCCCTTGAAGCGGATTCTCTTGTACTTGCCGCAGTGGCACTCCCAGTCCTTGGTGGGTCCGAAAATGCGCTCGCAGAAAAGACCGTCTCTTTCCGGCTTGAGCGTGCGGTAGTTGATGGTCTCGGGCTTCGTTACCTCGCCGTGTGACCATGATAATATTTTTTCTGTGGAAGTAAGTCCGATTTGCAGTGATTCAAAATTGGTAAGTTCCATATTATTCGTCACCTCCCGGGAAATCCTCTTCTTCTTCGCCCGCGTTGATATCGTAAAGCGGATCTGTGTATGAATCGAGTTCCTCGCCCTCGGAAGAAACCATGCCGAAGCCTGCCGATGCGAAATCGTCGTCGAAGAAGTTTCCTCTTCTGTCTTCGAATTCGATGGCGTTGAAGCTGGTAGCTCCGTCAAGTTCGGAAGTATCCTTGAGCTCGATCTCCTGATCGTTTTCATCAAGGACTCTCACATCAAGAGCAAGTGACTGCATTTCCTTGATGAGTACCTTGAAGGATTCGGGTATACCCGGTTCTGGGATATTTTCATCCTTTACTATTGCCTCATAGGTCTTGACCCTTCCGATGACGTCATCGGATTTTACTGTCAGGATCTCCTGAAGCGTATATGCTGCGCCGTAAGCCTCGAGGGCCCACACTTCCATTTCTCCAAAACGCTGTCCGCCGAACTGGGCTTTGCCGCCTAAGGGCTGCTGTGTGACCAGTGAGTACGGGCCAGTGGATCTGGCGTGGATCTTGTCGTCTACCAGATGGTGGAGTTTGAGCATGTACATATATCCTACGGTTATTGGTTTATCGAAGTAGTCACCCGTACGTCCGTCGCGGAGCATGAGCTTTCCTGATTCGGGAAGGCCGGTCTCCTTGAGGAGCTCCCTGATGTCGGCTTCCTTGGCACCGTCGAATACAGGGGTGGATACGTACCAACCCTTGCGGGATGCCGCAAGACCGAGGTGAACTTCCAGGACCTGTCCTATGTTCATTCGGGAAGGAACGCCTAAGGGGTTGAGCATTACCTGGAGCGGAGTACCGTCTTCGAGGAAAGGCATATCCTCTATGGGGTTGACTCTGGAGATAACGCCCTTGTTTCCGTGGCGTCCTGCCATCTTGTCTCCGACCTGGATCTTTCTCTTTGTGGCAACGTATACTCTTACGAGCTTGTTAACTCCGGGAGGAAGCTCATCGCCGTTTTCTCTAGTGAAGACCTTGATATCGACGACGATACCGGTCTCTCCGTGAGGTACTCTTAAGGACGTGTCGCGGACTTCCCTTGCCTTTTCGCCGAAGATCGCTCTTAAAAGTCTCTCTTCGGGAGTGAGCTCTGTTTCACCCTTTGGTGTGACCTTTCCGACCAGGATATCGGTGGAATCGACTTCTGCGCCAATTCTTATGATACCTTCTTCGTCGAGGTCCTTGAGAGCGTCTTCGCTGACGTTGGGGATGTCTCTTGTTATCTCTTCCGGTCCGAGCTTGGTATCTCTCGACTCGGATTCGTACTCTTCGATATGGACTGACGTGAGGACGTCGTCCATGATGAGTCTTTCATTGAGGATGATAGCGTCCTCGTAGTTGTAGCCTTCCCAGGTCATGAATCCTATGAGAAGGTTCTTTCCGAGGGATATCTCTCCCATATCGGTGCAGGGACCGTCTGCTATGACTTCACCCTTTTCGATCTTTTCGCCGTGGGCTACGATGGGCTTTTGGTTCATGCAGGTGCCCTGGTTGGAACGCTTGAACTTGAGGAGCTTGTACTCGTCCTTAGCGCCGTCTTCAGTCCTAATGACTATCCTGGTGGCATCTACGAATTCGACTACACCTGCATTCTTTGCCAGTACGCATACGCCTGAGTCTCTAGCCGCATCGTATTCTACGCCTGTTCCTACGAAGGGGGCTTCAGATACGAGAAGAGGTACTGCCTGACGCTGCATGTTGGATCCCATGAGAGCACGGTTTGCGTCGTCGTTTT
>CAZTHD010000344.1:0-2020 GCA_964613315.1 uncultured Oscillospiraceae bacterium
CCTCCTTTCTTCGATATTTCAAAGATCTTTCTTTGATTGAAGTTCAGAGGCAAACCACCTACCATTACGATAGCTCTTAATGTTATTATATTAAAAATAAAAACAAATGTCCTTTTTAAAAAACGATCGATAGAACAGTGAGGATAAGGCCATGTCTGAGATCAAACAGTTCAATAAGATATTAGTTGCAAACAGAGGAGAGATAGCTCTTCGTATATTCCGCGCCTGCCACGACGTGGATATCAAGACCATAGGCATCTATTCAAAAGAAGATACCTACAGCCTTTTCAGGACGGCTGCAGACGAGTCCTATCTCATAGGTGAGAAATTAAGCCCCCTTGCCGTATATCTCAATATACCGGGCATCATAGAAGAAGCAAGAAGAAGGGGAGCCGACGCCATACATCCCGGTTACGGATTCCTCTCTGAAAATGCCGACTTTGCAAGAGCCTGCGAAGATGCGGGCATAAAGTTCATAGGACCAAGATCGGACGTCCTTGCAAAGATGGGCGATAAGCTGGCTGCAAAGCAGATAGCATTAGAGTGCTGCGTACCTACAGTACCGGGCACTGAAAAGCCTCTAAAGTCGGCAGACGAAGCCGTAGAACTTGCAAGGCTGTATAAGTTCCCCGTCATACTAAAAGCTGCCGCGGGCGGCGGCGGAAGAGGCATGAGAAGATGCGATACTGAAGAAGAGCTTCGTCAGAACTTCGTTCTTGTAAAGGATGAAGCAAAGAAGGCTTTCGGAAACGACGACATCTTCATGGAGAAGTTCCTCGTAAATCCAAAACACATAGAAGTACAGGTCTTAGCAGACGAGCACGGAAACGTTGTCCATCTTTTCGAGAGAGACTGCTCTCTTCAGAGAAGATATCAAAAGGTCATAGAATTTGGGCCTGCATTTTCCGTTCCGGAAGAGACCAAGAAGGCCTTAAGAGCCGATGCAGTCAAAGTCTGCAAGCACATAGGATATACAAGCGCAGGTACAGTGGAGTTCCTCGTAGATAGCGAAGGAAACCACTACTTCATAGAGATGAATCCCCGTATCCAGGTGGAACATACAGTCACCGAGATGATCACGGGCATTGATATAGTAAGAGCGCAGATACTGATAGCTGAAGGCTGCGCTTTAGACGATCCAAGGATAGGCATAAAGTCCCAGGATGACGTAAAGGTCAACGGCTACGCCATCCAGTGCAGGGTCACAACGGAAGATCCCGCAAACAACTTTGCCCCTGACACTGGTAAAATCACGGCATACAGATCGACAGGCGGATTCGGCATAAGGCTCGACGGCGCTACCACAGGAGCAGGAGCAGTCATTTCCCCATATTATGACTCCCTTCTTGTAAAGGTCACCGCATGGGACAACTCCTTCGAAGGAGCTGTCAACAAAGCTTCGAGAGCCATAAGGGAGATGGAGGTAAAGGGCGTAAAGACCAATATATCCTTCATATCCAACATACTCCGTCATCCCGTATTCAGATCCGGCAAGTGCTATACAAAGTTCATAGACGAGACTCCCGAGCTCTTCGTATTCGGCGAAGACCACGACAGAGTCACCAATATGCTCAAATACATAGCCGAGATCAACGTCAAGGAAAGAGAGAACCACAAGTTCTACGACGCTCCGAGATTCGCTCCCGTAACAGGGGAGAGGAAAGAGGGGCTAAAGCAGCTTCTTGACAGGGAAGGCCCTGAAGCCGTATCAAAGTGGGTGCTTGCGCAAAAGAAGCTCCTCATAACCGATACGACCTACAGAGACGCCCATCAGTCGCTTCTTTCCACAAGGCTCAGAACAAGAGATATAGCAAACAGCCTCGAAGCTACCTCAGAGATACTCTCAGACGCATTCTCCCTCGAGTGCTGGGGCGGAGCCACCTTCGACGTAGCCTACAGATTCCTTCACGAATCTCCATGGGAAAGGCTCGACATCATAAGGGAAAAGGTCCCCAACATCCTCCTTCAGATGCTCCTTAGAGGCGCAAACTCAGTAGGATATACCAACTATCCCGACAAC
>CAZTHD010000345.1:0-2011 GCA_964613315.1 uncultured Oscillospiraceae bacterium
TTTCTAATACCGGGAAACTCCTTTTTGATGATTCGACTACTGGCAGACTTATACGAATCAAGAAACTGCGTTAGATCTGTGTTAGGACGTGCAGTGAACAATACGTGAATATGATCTACATCATGATTCCACTCTACTGCAGTAACACGATAAGAACCGCCAATACCCACAAATATTTCTTTCAGCCGATCTGATATCCTGTCGTCTATCACCTTCCGTCGATATTTGACTACCAAAACAAGATGATAATGAAGACTGAATACACAGTGACTTCCATGCTCTAATTCCATGGTTTATTTTACCACATAACGAACATTTGTTCAAGGATTATCTGCTGATGAATCACTTTTTCCAACAAAAAACCCTGAGGGTCTCCTCAAGGTTTTATCGTCTGAAAACAACTTAATTTATCTATTCAAGTCTATTAATTCTTTGATATAGCCAAGTAGTTCTGCTTTACTCAGATAGCTATATTCTCTTATCCATTGTTCATTTGCTTTATGCAGCAATTTACCGTCTTTATCATAACTTTCTGATGTGTTTTCATCATAACTGGGAGATGAAAACCTGATTTGGAAATAGCACTCAGTTTCAGGATCATACCAGTGAGCCCCAGCATCTGAGCAGTATCCAGGCTCATGTTTTTTATAGTGTGTCATTACGTCGTATATCCAAATCGTTGCGCCTCGGTACTCGATTTCTTCAATGTTTTCATAGCTTACTGTCGAGTTATCATCTTCAAATAACGTGTAAGGAATCCACTTTTTGGTACTGCTGTCATATCCGGCAAACCGTTCCCAATCCTCAGAAGAAAAACCCTTTGATGATCCGACGCTGACATGTATGCTTTGCTTTGCATGGACACCATTGAATCCGGATGGATCGTTTAGCGGCCCTAGATCCTGCCACACAATATCAAATGGTTTGTCATAACTAACTGTATAATTCCTATATAGTGGGTTAATAATGCTTATTGGATCAAGGTCGCCTTGACCTACCCAATTATGGCACATTACACTTGCCTGCTTGAAGTCTCCTACCATTTCAGGAAGATCTATACCTAACTCTTCTACGTCAGAAATATTCCCCATAGTATTTGCTATGCTCATCTTACCCGTGAATGCGCCTATAGATACAGTCGCAATGATCAAACATGCAGCCGCAGCTACCGCTATATGCCAATTCTTATGAGTTTTGATTCTTTCCTTTTGTTCTGCCGGCATTGCTTCGACCTTATTAATAAAGTCCATCCTTGCGGATAATAGTTTCTCCTTATCCGGCGCAACAGAATCGTATGCGTGCTTGATTCTATTCATAGTCATCCTTCAGTACTTTCTTCAGTTTCTTCCTGGCTCTCGACAGCCTCATGGATACGCCTGAACGTGAGATATGCAGTATCTTCGCTATCTCCTCTACAGAATATCCGTCGTAGTAGTAAAGCTGTATGACTGCTCTGTTATCAGGACTCAAAGTATCAAGAAGATACCATACTTCCCTGTCCTTTTCGTCGGCAGGTATACTCTCTGATAATTCCTCTGCAGGGCGATATTTCTTCAGATGATTTCTGCACTCATTTGCTGTCACAGTCAAAAGCCAAGACTTTTCGCTCCCCGGGAAAAGGACTGCATTTGAAGAAATGAGTTTGAGAAATACATTCTGTGCAATATCCATGGAATCTTCCTGACTCTTAACATAGGAAAATGCCAAGCGCACTACATCCAGATAGAATTCGTCATAAAGTTTTATTACTGTCTCTTTATCCACTTGCTGTATCGATTTGCCTTTCTGCATATATAACAACCAGAGAAAGTAAAATGTCACACTTCAATTTATATTTTTTTATTGTATCATCATAATTATGAAAACAAACTACATGGTTGGTAAGCAAAGGCAAATAAAAAAGAGCTTTGGAGCTCATTTTCTCAAACCGTCTATATGTCGATTCCAAGTGCACTTCATCCCCTCCCTAGTATGCTTGAGGGAGGGGAATTCGTGCTTAAGCTATGTTAAA
>CAZTHD010000346.1:0-1272 GCA_964613315.1 uncultured Oscillospiraceae bacterium
GGTGTGTCGAGTTTTAAATACTTTACAAACCTTTCAAACTACTTTATAGCTATAACGGCACTTGTATCCATATATTTCAATATACGGAATCTGTCTAAGGGTACGAATGAACTGCCAAGACCTTTATACCTTGCAAAATTCGCAGCAGCAGTGTCTGTTACAGTGACGTTTCTGACCTGTGTGTTTTTCCTCGCTCCGATAAACATCATGATACTTGCACCTTACGGAGTGCCTGCATGGAGAGCATATATGTTCATGTTTGCAGGTGTCACTTTTTATCTCCACTTCGTTACGCCGGTACTTGCTATCATAGTGACTTTCTTCCTTGAAAAAACTGACAGCTTCGAAAAGAAGAAGGTATGGCTCGGAGTCCTGCCTGTATTCTTCTACGCCATCGTTTACGGGATAATGGTAGCCATAGTCACGCCGGAGAACGGAGGATGGACAGATTTTTATCATTTTACCTTCGGAGGAAAGATGTATATGATCCCTGTATCTGCAATAGTGATGCTCGGAGCCACATGGCTCATTTCCAAGATCGAATGGAAGATCTACAGCAAAGTAAACAAGGTGAAATAACATACGTGTTTGATATGTGTATGAGACCGCTTTGGCGGTCTTTTTTCTTTTGCTTGATATTTTTACTGGAAAATGTTACCATATATCAAACAATGTTAAAATATGGTAATTTGAAGGGAGGGTACAGTATTCTGTACGAAAAAGGGGTATGAAGGATTTTATAGTATTGATTGCGACGATCATTCTCGGGGTCATAATCGCAGGGCTCATATTGAGCCTCAGGTCGGCAGCGCAGACCATAAAAGACAAAGCAGTCGAAGAGATAAACAACGTGTTTTCAGTTGAAGAGGTGGTAAGGATATGAAAGAAATGATAGTGCTGCTTGCAAGCGTGATCCTTGGCATTTTCATATTCAATCTGATCGCAGGGGATGAAAACAGCGTAAAGTCAGAACTTAAGAAAGCCTGGACCGAAGAGGTCTCCAGAAGGCAGTACGTATACGTAATGGAGCAGTAGATGAAGCAGTTCATAGTCCTCATAGCTGTGCTTCCCATAATGCTTCTTTTTCTTGCCCAGTTCGCTCTTGAACAGCAAAACGCAACGAAGATAGCCATGATAACCGATATCGTATACGAGGCTAAGGAGGAAGCAAAGCAGCAGGGCGGTTTCGATGAGGAAAAATTAAGAGAAAAGCTTTCTGAAAAGCTTGGAGTCGATCCGGGAGATATATATATCGATGATCCGGGTATCCAT
>CAZTHD010000346.1:1282-1998 GCA_964613315.1 uncultured Oscillospiraceae bacterium
ACCGCCGCTAAAACTTGTACTCTTGACAAATCCACCCCGCGATATCGATGCTCCGGGTATCCATTCCGTGAAAAGAGTGGAAAAGGACGGGAGCAGAGGGATAATAAACTATACGGTGACGGTTCCTTTGGAAGAAGTGACAGCTGGTAAGAAATATCTGGGGATAAAAGACGATAAGGTATACGGATACAAGATCGAGTCGACAGCTCCCAGCGAATATTTAGGAGACTGACATGAAGCTGTTTATAGTATTTCTTTCACTTCTTACGATCTTCTCCATGCTCCTTGTGTATACAGCCGATATGAACGCATATATACAGGGTCAAAAGCTTCTGAAAATGCTTTCGGAAGACTGCGCTGAAGCGGGGGCTCTTACCATAGACGAGAAAAGCGAGAAGATAGATAGGTATAAAGCATATGAAGCTGCATCGGAGATTCTATATGATTCTTCTTTGTTTCCTCCTGATTCCGTCTCCATCGAAAGCAGCGAGGTAACTGAAGAAGGCAGGGGATTTGAGATTTGTCTTTCCCTAAAAAAGGGGGACTGGTTCAGACTGCCTTTTATAGACATATTTGAGATCCGCAGCCTTTCAGAGTATGTTTGGGAATAATCGTTTGTGTTAATGGCATTTGAGTAGTATAATGAACAGGTTAAACAAAAAAACCTTTACGTAAGAGGAGAAAAAACAAATGTCAGAAGAAAACAAGTACACATT
>CAZTHD010000347.1:0-1997 GCA_964613315.1 uncultured Oscillospiraceae bacterium
GTGCAGTATTTCACCCAGAATTACATCAAGGCCTTCCAGCCTTTGAAAGCAGCCGACGGCAGTTTCGACCTGCTAAGAGTCGGAGGTCTTCTCCTCATGTTCGCAGAATGCTGGCTCATCAATGCAGCCCTTCAGTTCATACTGGGCCTCATAGAACCTAAGAAGAGAAGAGCGAAGACCATAAAGAGCCTTTTTGCCAGCTTCCTAAAATACATAATAGTCATATACGCAGTCATATACGCTCTCTCCATGCTGGGCTTTAATGTAGGCGCCGTTATCGCCTCTTTGGGAGTCTTAGGACTCATCATAGGCTTCGGAGCCCAAAGCCTCATAGAAGACGTCATCACAGGTCTGTTTATAGTCCTTGAAGGGCAGCTCCAGGTTGGAGACATAGTTGCAGTGGACGACTGGAGAGGTACGGTCACGAACATAGGCATCAGGACGACGACCATAGTAGACACGGGCAACAACGCGAGGATAGTCAACAACTCCGATATACGCAATCTCGTGAACCTGTCCAACGTGTCTTCGAAGGCCATCATAGAAGCGCCCATTGCCTACTCTACGGATCTCGTTAAAGCCGAAAAGGTGGTAAAGGAGCTCTGCGAAGAGCTTCCCAAGATGTATCCCGATATATTCAAGGTCACACCTTTGTATTTGGGCGTACAGTCCCTTGGAAGCAGCTCCGTTGACCTCAGGATCGCAGCAGACGTAGACGAAGCCAATATATTTACTGCCAAGCGCCTGCTCAACCGCGAAGTCTTCCTGGCCTTCGGGAAAGCCGGCATCGAGATCCCCTTCAGCCAGCACACCATACATATGGCAAAAGACTGATACAAAAAAACAAAGAAAAAAAACCGGAGAGCATTGCTCTCCGATTTTTTTATTCGTTTTGTCTAAAACTGCTTAGAGCAGGTTTGCCTGCACGTAGTTCTTTATGTTCTGTACGCCTACGTACTTTGCAACGTTGTCTCCTTCGAGGATGACTGCCGTAGGAGCCTGCATGATGCCGTAGCCTCTTGCTACGTCTTTGTTCTCCTCAGCGATGACCTGTTCGTAGGGAACGTTGTTCTCTGCAAGGTACTCTTTGATGATCTTGCAGTTGGGGCAGGTCTTCGTCGTGAAGAGGAGGAACTTTCTATCAGGCTTTATCTCCACTGAATCGGATACGCTGGCCATGAGAGCATCGAATTCTGCAAAGGCATCGCCTTTCCTTGCCGGGGCTTCATCAGCTGCATGAACGGCTGCGGAGGCCGCTGCTGCGGCAGCTGCTGCCTCTGCAACAGGTTTTATCTCCTCGCGGCCGAAGGATACGTTTTCAAAGCTGAGCTTTTCAGCGGAAGCTGCTTCTTCTCCGAAGGAAGAAACATCTACTGTGTAAAGGACCTCGGGGGCCTCTTCTTTTACCGGCTGCTCTGCTTCATCTTCTACCATGACTCTGTAATAGAATTCACCTTCAGGTTCTGCAGAAGCTTTGGGAGCCTCGTATACGGGTTCTTCTTTGACTTCCGGCTCTTTGTAAGCGGGCTCGTAGATCTTGACGTCCTCTTCGGGCTGGGCGTATACAGGTTCTTCGGCTTTGGGCTCGGGTTCCGTATATACAGGAGCTTCGTAGACCGGTGTCTCGGCTTTTACTTCTTCGTAGACCGGAGCTTTGGGTGCTTCATATACTGGAGTCTCAACTGTGGGAGCTGCGTATACGGGGACTTCTTCCTTTGGAGCTTCATAAACCGGTGCTTCTGCTGCGGGCGCCTCATAGACCGGAGCTTTGGGTGCTTCATATACTGGAGTTTCAACTGCCGGAGCTGCGTATACGGGGCCTTCTTCTTTCGGAGCTTCATAGACCGGTGTCTCGGCTGCCGGAGCTGTATATACGGGGATATCGGCTGCAGCAGGAGCTTCTTCGTGAGCTGCTCTTGCATGGGGCTTTAGATCTCCTAATACCACGTACTCTTTTCTCTGCTTGAACTCCTGGAGCTTGCCGTCGTTCCAGTTCT
>CAZTHD010000348.1:0-1993 GCA_964613315.1 uncultured Oscillospiraceae bacterium
GCATATTTTTTCCCGCTTCCGTATCCTTAAACATGACAGGCTTATTATTCTGCGCTTTAGCCAGAGCAAATACATCTATACTAGGCGGCTGATAGGTTCCGTTTACATTACCATATCGTCATATTACTCCTGATTCTTTATACCTTATCAGAAATTATTCTTTTTTATGTAACATTCGATGTTAGATTTCGTCTATTATAGTAAAATGAAATGATCATTTCGTATAGGAGCTACGTTATGCATGACATAGATATTGTAAAACTGTTCTTTTCCAGAGACGAACACGCCATTACTGCAGTCTCAAATAAGTACGGTGCCTATTGCTATTCCGTAGCGATAAATATCGTAACCCAACATGAAGATGCTGAGGAATGCGTCAATGACACCTGGCTTAGCGCCTGGAACTGTATACCACCGCAAAAGCCGGACATCCTCAAATACTTCCTTGCAAAGATAACACGAAGTAAAGCAATTGACCGGTTGAAAATGTATCAGACGAAAAAAAGAGGCTTAGGCGAAGTCACTCTGGTGCTGGATGAACTCAATGAATGCGTCTCAGAAGGATTTGATCCGGAGACAGAAGTATTAACAGCAGAACTGGCAGACACTATCAATCTGTTCTTATCCTCTATCCCTATACGCGATCGGCAGCTTTTTGTCAGAAGATACTTTTTTACCGAGCGCGTTGATGAGATTGCCTCCAAAGCAGGAATGAGTAGAAGCAATGTGTCTGTTTCGCTCCACCGGACACGCAAAAAACTAAAAGAACATCTTGCGAAAGAAGGTTATCTGGTATGAATACAGAAAAACTTTATCAAGCCATAGGAAGTATAGATGAAACATATCTCGTCGAAAGTGATGAGCTGACAGTCGATAAATCGGCTTTGTTAAAAAAAAATGATTCGAAACAGCATATTCGGAGACAGATTGCTGTCGCTGCCGCATGTCTGGCACTAATGATTGGTGGGGGGTTCTTATGGAATCTCTCTCTTCACAAACCACAAGATGAATATGCCGTTGCTGAGCTCCCCGAAGAAGAGACTTCCACAACCACTACGAATGAAATTGAACCTACTTATTCTGGAGAAGCAGCCATACTTGTGCGGGCTGTACTTCCGAACAATGTATACACTACTGCAACTGAAGCTTCTAAGGATTCCTCTGATGCTGATCAGGAAAGTGCTGCAGCTTATGCAATGAATCTGTCTGAAGCATTAACAACTCCATCTGTAGCTACACAACTTGCTCCAAATGACGGAAAAAACCATATTTGGTCACCTATAAATCTCTCAATGGCACTCGCTATGCTTTCAGAATGTACCGCTGGGGAGACTAGGTGGCAAATATTGAAAGCCTTAAATGATGCCGCCTCCATAGACGATATCAGAACGGCAGTAGAAGGTTTGATGAGATTTGCTTACTATGATAATGCAAATGGAACAAGCCTGCTTGCCAACTCAATCTGGCTGCGAAATGATGGAGTAAAATACAATGAGGATACCTTAAACCTTCTTGCCCGGCAGTATAGTGTCTCTTCCTTTGCCGGAGATATGGGAAGTGATCTTTATAATAATATGTTGAAAGATTGGTTAAACGAACAGACCCGTAATCTGCTTGCGGATGAAATCGATGATCTGTCCCTCGACTCCGACACATTAATTGCTCTTGCAAGTACGATCTACTATCACGCCGATTGGCTTACCGCATTTGAAGATTATCAGGTAAGCTCAGAAACATTCCACACCCCATCCGGTGACAGGTCTGTTTCCATGCTCCATACAGGATTTCCCGGGTTATACTTCAGGGGCGATAATTTCGGTGCGGTATGCATCTCATTAAAAGACGGGAATCTTTTCTGGCTGTTTCTTCCGGATGAAGGATATACTGTACATGATATACTTAAGGACGAAAAAATACAGCGAATACTGCGAGTGGATCCCGATCTTGAGGAGCCTGAGCAAGCAGAGATATATCTTCAATTTCCAAAATTTGA
>CAZTHD010000349.1:0-1954 GCA_964613315.1 uncultured Oscillospiraceae bacterium
ATCCTGCCGTCTTTCAGCACATATACGTAATCGCAGTACATGAGCGTAAGGTTGAGGTCGTGAAGAGCAGCCAGTACTCCTATGCCGAGAGACTTGACTATGTCCATGATCTGTATCTGGTACTTTATATCCAGATGATTGGTCGGTTCGTCGAGGACGAGCATTTCCACCTGTTGGGCAAGAGTCCTAGCCAGGAGTATGCGCTGCTTCTCTCCTCCGGAGAGTGTGGCATAGTTCCTTTCCTTGAAATCGAGCATGTCCACTTTTGCAAGAGCCTCGTGGGCGATGCGGTAGTCTTCTTCAGTGTCCTGTGAAAAGGCCTTCTTGTGGGGAGACCTTCCCATGAGCACCATCTCCTCCACAGTAAAATCAAAGGCAATATTGTTGAACTGGCTGACTACGCCCATCCTCTTTGCCGTTTCTTTTACGCTTACGCCTTTGATATCTATATCGTCTATAAGGATCTCTCCTGCGGCCGGTTTGAGAACTCTGTATATGCTTTTAAGGAGCGTCGTTTTGCCGCTTCCGTTGGGACCAATGAGTCCTACGAACTGCTTATCCTTTACCTGTACTGAAACCTTTTTGACTATATCCTTTTTCGAGAGGTTCACGACCACATCTTTCGTTTCAAGCTTCATCTGTCCTGCCCTCCGAAACCGTAGGATTTCTTTATCATCATATACACGAAGATCGGAGCGCCTATGGCCGAGGTTATGACTCCGATGGGTATTTCCGAATTCTGTATTATTACCCTTGCCAGGACGTCGGTCCAGATGAGGAATATGCCGCCCGTAAGAGATGCGATGGGAAGAAGGAAACGGTGGTCCGAGCCTACGAAACCTCTGACTATATGGGGTATCATGAGCCCTACGAATCCGACTATGCCGCAGGTACAGACAGCGACTGCGGACAGAAGAGACGTGAGGACCATATATACCTTGCGCCATTTGCTCAGGTCCACCCCGAGGGTTATGGCCGCCTCGTCGCCCAGAAGGAGCGTGTTCATGGTGCGCATCTGGGTCAGGAAAAAGAGAAGACCAAGGACTGCACATATACCCGGCAGCGCCAGGTTGTTCCATCTTGCGGAAGCCATGCTTCCCATGAGCCAGTAGGTGACGTTTTTCATGTTTTCAGCGTCCTGCCCTATATATACGATGATATTCGTGAAGGCTCCGCATAAGCTTCCCACGACGCAGCCCGCGAGGACCAGCTTGGCAGATGTTATCCTGCCTCCGCCGACATTCGCAAGGGTCATGACCAGTGCCATGGAGCCCAGGGCGCCCGCAAAAGCCCAGAACGCCGTTCCCATCTGGGCAAGCGTACCCGTAAATATGGCTGAAGCGCCTATCATGATGGAGAAGGTCGCGCCCAAAGAAGCTCCCGATGAGATCCCGAGTATATACGGATCTGCCAGGGGGTTCTGCACCGTGGCCTGCATGACGACGCCGCACATGGCGAGAAGCATGCCGACTATGGCTCCCATCATGACCCTCGGCATCCTCACGTTCCATACTATCTCGTACATGGTGCCTCTTGAAACGAAGTCAAGATCCCCGAGCAATACCGCAAAGTCGAAATTGCCCAACTTGATGTGGGTCGCATTGTAAATGACTATCCTGTATACGTCGCTGAACGCTATCTTGACTGCGCCTACGGTCACCGCAAGCATGATCGAAAGGATCAGCCCGATGAGAAAAACGATTATCAGCAATCTTAAGAAAGCATGCCTTGCATTTGTGTATTTTTTAGTTTCTATATTATCCATAATGAAAAAAGCAGCAGCCTGGGTATGCCCCGGGTTGCTGCCCCTGTGATAACTCTATTCTCCGTACATGAAATTGAACATAGCTTCAACGGAAGGAACCATACGGATGCCTCCTCCGTAAACATCTGTCAGGTTGACTGCCATGATCTTTCCGTTCACCACAGCCGGAACTTCGGCAAGAGCCGCCTG
>CAZTHD010000350.1:0-1945 GCA_964613315.1 uncultured Oscillospiraceae bacterium
TATGCATGCAAAGACGGCAAAACCCTCACCCACTACGACTTTTATCGTCTCGATGTATCCGCCGTCCACTGCTACGATGTCAAAGAGTTTCTTTGCTTCATCGATGCACTGCTCTGTGTTAAGGTAACGGAGGTTGTCGGATTTGTAGAATCCTGTGATCGTGTGTACGCTTCCCTTAGGTGTTCTCTGTGTGAAGAGCTCCTTGATATACTTAGGATCGCCCTTCTCGAACTGATATCTGATGGATCCGTGGAATTCGTTCATGAGTTCCATATGTCTCATCCAGTCGTCCTCTACGAAGAGGTCTACGCCGTGTCCGTATGCTACGAGACCGTCCATGACCTTCTTCATTGACGGATACCAGAATTTCTCGAACTGCTGGTTTCCTATGAAGCTTCCCATGTGAAGAGGAATACTGATACGATAGTAAGGAGGAAGTGCTGCCGGATTCGTTCCGAGACCTTCTCTGAGCATAAGCGGTACGATAGCATCGCATGCTGCGAGAAGCTTTTCGGGGCATCTTCTCATATCCTTGTTGATGTTGGAGAAGGATCTTAAGAAGTCTGCCATATAGTCGAAGGGAGCTGTGGATCTTCCTGCTGCTGATTTCGGGAATCCGTATTTAGCGGCAAGTTTGCCCATGATCTGTCCGATGATCGCCATATGATCTGCATTAGCTTTTACAGCTTCTGCAAGGACCATGGCTCTTCTTCCGGGAGTGGTGTCCAATGCACGATAGAGTCTCGGCATAAGAGTCTCGATCATATAGGTCATAGGATCCTTTGTGAACTCGTCATACTCTTCCGGTTCAAGACAGTGAACTTCGGGGTGCTGCATAACACCTGAATCACTTTCGATTATGCACTTTGCATCGAGGATCTGATAAAGTATCGGGAGTCTGATGGCGCCGGAGCTGATAGCTGTATCACCGTAGAATTCGCTGTTTGCGAAATCCAGGATATCAAACCAGTATTCCGGTTCCCAATAGAGCTCTCTTCTTGTTTTTCCTTCGGGGGTTATGCCTTTGTTGATAGCATACTGGATAGTAGCTTCAAAGGCAGGACCTGTTGTTACAGGGATCCTCTTAGGAATCTTTCCAGAGTACGCATCCTGGTAGATCTGGAACCTTTCTTCTGCTAACTGTTTTACATCCATTGATTGATCACCTTTCTCTTTTTATACTGGCGGCTGCCTAATGCTCAATACAGCCGCCATCACCGATAACTAAATATAAAAAATTATTATTCAGCTTTTGCTTTGTTCGATTCCATGATCTCTGCAACCTTCTTCTCAGAAAGAGGATAAATGAGAGAGCAGAGGAGACCGATGCATGCGAATGCTGCTGGTCCGAATGTGATGATGTTGAGCATTCCAGCCTTGAGTGCCGGAGTTACAGCCTGAGTTGCATCATATCCGATCCTTGCAAGGATAACATCGGAGATTCCACCGAGGAGCCATACACCGATCTTGATCGGGAGTGTGTAAAGACCCATGATGAATGCTCTTGCTTCTTTTCCGGTCTTCATCTTTCCGTACTCTACGCAGTCACCGAACATAGCCGGGCCGCAAGCTGCGATACCTGCCCAGAAGAAGTTGCCGATTCCGGCGAAGGCAAGCATGAGCCAGAAGTTGGATTTTGCGATGAATCTGATGCACATCATAGCGCAGATATATACTGCCCATCCAAGAGTATATGCACCCTTCTTTCCCAGTTTCTTTCTGAGGAACTGGCCGATGAAGAGAGAACCTGCAAGTGTGAATCCTGCTGCGATGGTTGCGAACATCGGCTGGATCGTGAGGTCTTCTGCAACTACCTTGAAGTAGTATACGAGGTAGCCTGTGAAGAGGCTCTGTGTGATGCTCTTTGCTGTCTCTGCTACAAGGAGGAGAAGCAGCGGATAGTTCTTGAAGATCTGAGCGACCATCTCTCCGCCTGTGAGTCTCT
>CAZTHD010000351.1:0-1929 GCA_964613315.1 uncultured Oscillospiraceae bacterium
ATTATCTCTATCTGATATACTTTCATTTATTGTTTTTTGGGGCAAGTGAACACAGAGGACCGTCCCCTGTTCGCCCTGTCCCCTGTGCGCCCTTGTATGGCTCCTGCGTCGCACATGCGCCGTAACGAAGGTGCAGGAGTTTTTCTGCGGCTTTGGCAGACAAAAGCTACGTCCCAATGGCATTAAGATAAGCCATAAAGCCGGAACACCCCAAAGAAAACATACAAAAAAGTCAAAAATATGCTTGACAAGTGAATATAAATGTGCGGCCGCGCTCACTACTATTTTATATTGAAGAGGTAGTGAGCGCGGCCCTTGAAGTGAACATATATCCCCACTTCAAGGAGGTGCCTTATGCCAGTAAGGTTAACGCCCGCACACATCCGAAACGTACTCCATCAGATTGTTGCAGAAATGGAGTACGATATCGACCGGTTTGTAAACTCCCCAGGAAAAGATTTCAGCCGTCATCGACTATGTACTTTCTCCAATACGATCTTCTCTATTATGACAATGGAGACACATAGTCTGAAGAGAGAGTTATTCGAGTTTTTCCGTCCCCTCGGGAAAGAAGTGCCCACGAAGTCAGCGTTTGTCCAAAGCCGGAAAAAGTTGAATGCAAATGTTTTTCCGCATCTGCTGCAAAGCTTTAACAGTAAAATCCCGTTCAGTAAAACATACAAGGGTCTCCATCTAATCGCATGTGACGGAACCGATTCCAACATTCCAGCTGATAAAAACGATACTCATTCACTGGTCCCATATAATTCCAAAACGGGGGGATACTATCAGGATCACACGATCGTTATGTACCATCTTTTGGAAAAGAGATATGTAGATGCCATTATTCAGCCACGACGCGAGATGCGAGAGGCTGATGCCTGCTGCAAAATGATAGACCGTAATCCCATCTCAGCTAAGTGCTGTTTTATTGCCGATCGGGGCTTTATGAGTTTCAACGTTATGGCCCATGCGGTCAACAATAATCAGTTCTATCTTATCCGGGTTAAAGATATTGACAAAGGGCGATCCCCTTTTAAATATCTTACCCTGCCTGATGGCGACGGTCAGACTTCAGTTGAATTTGTTCTATCCAGAAAGGAATCTCCCCTGCAAAAAGAACACCCGGAGAAATATAAATTGCTACATTCCAAACGTCACTTCGATTTTATAGCTCCGGGTGACAAAACTTCCATTTATACCTTGTCTTTTCGTCTGGTGAAGGTATTGCTTCCGAATGGAACTTATGAATATCTGGTTACGAATCTGCCCGAATCGGACTTTCCTGTTGAGGATATTAAAGCTCTATACAACCTGAGGTGGGGTGTTGAAGTATCGTTTCTCTTCCTGAAGTACGGAATGGCCATGAATTATTTTCACTGTATTCACCGTGACTTCATCAACCAGGAAATCTTCGCCAAACTCATTCTTTTCAATTTCATCTCCTTGATCGTCTCCTGTGTTGATATCCCTTCAAATAATACCAAATACGTCTATCAGGTCTCTTTCTCCGATGCCGTCTATAAATGCCGTCTGTTTTTGCTCACTAAGATGAATAATTCAACTATTCTGAACTTGCTTCTGAGAGACTTGACTCCAATACGGCCGAACCGGAGTTTTCAACGGGATATACAATCACAATGCCTTAAGTCTTTGCAGAACCGTACCTGACGAAGCTTTTTTTGAATAGTTTTTAAAAGCAGGCATTCATGGCTGCTTATTTGGCATGCTCTTTCCTGTTGAACAGCTGGAATTCTACCCGGCTGCAGGTCAAAATACACTTTTTTGCATACTCTCTTCTTGGTATTCTATCTTATCTTAACACCATTGGCTACGTCCCTTTGTCTTTCCTGGCCGCCCCGCATGATCGACAAATCCATGGCCGGCACGGATGTTGCCGTACTGCAGGCAATCCTGTCTGCCCGCGGT
>CAZTHD010000352.1:0-1923 GCA_964613315.1 uncultured Oscillospiraceae bacterium
GATTCGTAAACTCCGGAATGATGAAGGTGAAGCAGGCCATAGGGGTCATCATGGGCGCCATAATAGGTACCAGTGTCACAGGATGGGTGATCTGTCTGTCATACTTGAATGTGACCGGATCAGGCGTACTCAGCCTTCTGTCTACAGATACTCTGGTATCAGTTATGTCCATCATAGGTATAGTCCTGTATATGTTTTCGAAGAAAGCGTCCGCAAAACATACGGGCGGAATACTCCTGGGTTTCGCAGTGCTGATGTTCGGGATGAATACTATGAGCGGAGCTGTATCGGCCCTCAGGTATGACGAAAACTTCATCGCTTTCCTTACGAATTTTTCTTCACCGTTGCTGGGTATCCTTGCAGGTGCATTGTTCACCAGTGTCCTTCAGAGTGCATCTGCTGCTGTAGGTATACTTCAGGCCCTTGCCGTGACCGGTGCCATACGCTTCGACGTTGCTCTTCCCGTAATAATGGGTATTGCCATAGGCGCAGCGGTTCCAGTCCTGCTCTCGGCTATCGGAGCAAGCACAGCCGGAAAAAGGACAGCGCTCTCCTATCTTATCGTGGACGTGATGGGCGTCATACTATTCAGTGCCGTATTCTATACGATCGACTATGCGGTGGGTTTCGGCTTCATGGATATGATCATGACGCCGTTCCGGATAGCTCTTCTGAACTCTCTTTTCAGGATCGTAACGGTCCTCATACTTATGCCTTTCATAGGAACTCTTGAAAAGTTGGTCATGCTTACCGTAAAGGACGACGACGAAGAGGATGTTGCTCAGATCGACAGGCTTGAGGACAGGTTCCTTGCTCATCCCGCTATCGCGTTAGAGCAGTCGAGGCTCACCATCAATTCAATGTCCGAAAAGGTACGTAGAAATGTCCAGGATGCCATAGGGATGCTGGGGAATTTTTCAGAGAAGATGTACAGAAACATCGAGAAATACGAGGATACCATAGACAGATATGAGGACAAGCTTGGTAATTACCTGGTCAGGATATCAGCCACCGTGCTGAGTGAAGAGGAGAGCAAGACCGTTGGAGAATACCTGCACAGCATCACGGACTTTGAAAGAATGGGAGACCATGCTCTCAATATAGCCCAGTCTGCAAGAGAAATAGAGGAAAAGAAAGTGAACTTTTCAGACGAGGGCGAGGAAGAACTTAAAGTGCTGCTCCGTGCAGTAAGCGAGATCGTCAATATCAGTGCGGATGCCTTCGTAAAAAGTGACCTTGAAGAAGCATATAGGATAGAGCCTCTCGAGGATACGATAAACATCCTTTGCGATAAACTCAAATCCCATCACATAGTCAGGCTAAGGAACGGTCAGTGTACCCTGGATCACGGATTCATATTCAACGATCTTCTCACGGACCTTGAAAGGATATCGGACCATTGTTCCAATATAGGCGTTGCGATCATAGAAAACATGACACAGGAACGTTATGCACACGAATATCTGAATCAGCTGGAGAAAAAACATACTCCGCGGTTCGACAAATATCTCGTGGAGTACGCCGAGAAATACGGTGCTAAGGAATAGATAGCGGTCAGCAGTATCAAGTTGAATTTTGAGATCCTGTTTATGTTTTGAAATATATTGAAAAAAGCGCCGGAACTTGTTCCGGCGTTTTAAAGTATGACGGGCATGCCGTCAATCTGTGGTGAAAGTCCATAAGGGGCGTAGCCAACAACGAACCCAAGAGCGACTCCCAAGGTTCAAATCGCGAGATTTGTGCGAGAAGAAGGGATAGCGAAATCGTAGCCTGACGAACAGAAACCTAATACCAAGGCGCATGCGGCGGATAAGCGGGCTTTAAGTCGTGAAGTCCAAAAGTTGGCCGTAACCCGTATGTGTAAATTAGGCAGGTAGACGAGGAAAGATTGATGACTTATCCCGTGAGGTCTTGCAGACGGCG
>CAZTHD010000353.1:0-1918 GCA_964613315.1 uncultured Oscillospiraceae bacterium
TTGTACCTTCCATAGACTTGAGCATATCCGGTAAGCCCTGCTTTGATCTGCAGTCTCAATCCGAACGCAGGCATTTCTTTCTCATACTGTTCAGCTATTTCAGGCCTTTCAGGTCTTGGACCTACGATACTCATATCTCCGACGAAAATGTTCCATAACTGAGGAAGCTCGTCTATCCTACACTTACGCAAAAATCTCCCAATTGGAGTAATTCTGTCGTCTTTGTCGCCTGTACTCAGTCTTGCAACTCCGTCTTTTTCCGCATCAACCTTCATTGAGCGGAATTTTATGATATTGAATTCCTTGTAGTCCTTTGTCAGTCTTACCTGTTTGTATAGTACAGGACCTCCGTCATAGCACTTGATCGCTATAGCTGTTATTAGCATTATGGGGCTCGTCAATACCATTGCGACAGCACTTGCAAAGATATCAAACAGCCTTTTCATAAACATATACTCAAGGTTCGGTTCCGCTCGTCTGACGCTCATGATTGGAACTGAAAAGTTCCTCATATGCCTTGCCCCTTGCATGATGATGTCTCCTACATGGGGTGCAAAGAATCCAAGCATACCAGTTTCAATGCAATGCTTTGCTATTCCGTTCCGTATATCTGCATCGACTCCGCTTACGACAACGGCCTCAAATCCCTCTATCTCTTTTTCTACTTCAAAGTAATCCGCAGGATTTTTTACGAACTTCTGTATGTTGAACTTATGTTCAAGATGGCCGACTTCTTCAAGTCTTTTGAGATCATAATCATCTACATAAACTACAACCGTACTCTTTTTCATATGCAGTTTGTTATATACCCTTTGCGCAGTAATACTCCAAACAGCATTCCAACCGAACTGAATAACACAAAGAATCAAAAGAGGTAACGGATTCGTCCAGTCCATATACATTACAATGGATATCACCCAAATAAGAGCTGCGGATATTACCTGTGAAACTGTTTGAGAATAAGCATTATCCGAAGCTTTTAAATATCCAACACTATACGCATCATATGTATGGTTCATCAGGAACAGGAAGATTCCATACAATATGTATATGATCAAATCATCTCGATATGGATGTACTGTGTAATAGTGAACGTAATAGAAATTTTGCCAACAAACGAAGAAAAGCAAAACTGAAACAACAAGATGAACTATCTTTAAAAAGTTCATCTTGATGGTTTTAGTAACACTTCTGGATTTAACCTGGCCTTTAGTCATATCAGGCCTTTTCCTCTTCTTTCGGTTTACCGTAACCGTAATAACCGTAATATCCGTAATATCCGTACTTCTTGTACTTACCGTACTTGCCTTTTCTTCTTGTGTCTACCTGATTGGGTACGACTCCGAGGATCGGGCATCCGGTACGCTCTATCTTTTTTATGGTATCTTCTGCCAGAGATCTGGATACGGTATCAGCTTTGATAATCACTATACAGCCGTCGCACATGGATGCTATGACAGATGCGTCTACCACAAGACCAGCCGGCGGACAATCGACTATGACATAGTCGAAGTCTTTCCTTGCATCGTTCAAAAGATATCTCATACGGTTGTTAGCAAGAAGCTCTGCAGGATTCGGAGGCACTCTGCCTGAGAATACGCAGTAGATATTCTCTTCTTCCCAGTGATAGACCAGGTCTTCAAGTTCAGCCTGTCCGGAAAGGTACTCGGAAAGCCCGGTAACGGTCTTGTCCTTTTCAAGTATCTTATCTGTCAGAACTGACTTTCTCATGTCTATGTCAAGGAGCAGTACTCTCTTGCCAAGTTCTGCAAATGACTCGGCCAGTTCAAGGGAAAGTACGCTCTTTCCCTCATGGGCCATTGCGCTGGTCATCATGATGATCTTCTTGTCTGCACCGCAGAACTGTATATTTGCACGGAGCTGCTTGAGCTCCTCGTTCATTTCGTAGGACAGCGCC
>CAZTHD010000354.1:0-1909 GCA_964613315.1 uncultured Oscillospiraceae bacterium
TCTCCGGAAGAAGACCGCATTTACTATGACGTGGACGGCGATTCATCCCTGAATTCGGTCAGCCTTGACGTGGGCGTAGAAGTAGATACGTCTAAGTACGTTTTGCCCCTTATGCAAAATACTACGGTGAGACTGCATTCAGGCACCATGACTTTGAATCAGAGCGTTTTCATGATTCCCGGCTTTGAAATGGATATCGATCAGGGCGCCGCATTGGATATAGCTGCTGAAATAAACGTGTACGTTTACGACAGGGATGAATATATAGGTAACGGCTTCGTTTTCAAGGATACGGATCTTGCCGTCAGCCATTATCAGCCGGGCAGAGCCGGGGGCAACGAGTTTTCGGCCGATAAAATGGCTGATGCCAGGATAGACGTCAACGGAGATATATTCATATACGGAAATCTTTATACTACGGTTAGCAAAGCAGATATCATGAGCCGCGAAGGAAGCGGAAGGATCACATTCGTTGCTGCTCCAAGGGATACAGGCGTAACGTATCAGGTGACCCAGGATAATAACAACAATCCCATCGTCGAATATATCGAGATCCCTGTTACGGCGCCTCAGCTCAGAAACGGGACTTTTGGACTGACAACTGATCCTGAGTATACTGCGACTGCGGGAACTCCTGAAGGGAGTCATTTCTCCTACTGTGCAAAAGAAGACAAATGGCATGAGGGAGATCCCTGCGAGATGGAGTACGTGCTCGAGGGCTGGACCTGGGCCGGGGACTATAGCTCTGCTTTTGCGACCTTTGCCGACGAGGTGGGCCGTGAACAGACTGTGGAAGCGAAAGTGACTTCAGTTACTACCCAACCGGATTGCGAGACGGAAGGACAGACTGTGTATACGGCGGCTGTAACGTTTAAAGGGGTGTCCTATACGGATACAAAGTCAGTGATCATTGGCGCGCTCGGACACGCCTGGGACGAGCCAAGCTACACCTGGGCTTCCGACTACAGCTGCACAGCCCTTAAAATCTGCTTAAGAGACCAAAGCCACAAAGTCAGCGAAAATGCGGTCGTAAGCTCATCGGTCACTTTAGAGCCTACGGATACCGAAGCCGGTATCATGACCTATACGGCGGTGTTCACGGATCCCGATTTCGAAACGCAGTACAGAAATGCTGAGATACCGGCGAAAGAAGTGGCATATATCGCCATACAGGATATGCCAAAGACAGAGTATATTGCCGGCGACGAGCTTGATGTCTCAGGCGGTACTTTGTTCGTCACCTACGCAGATGGGGATACTGCCGTCATAGATATGACTCCGGAAATGGTTTTCGGATTCGATTCCTCCGAAATCGGTGAACATACCCTTACTGTAAAATACGGCGATGCGGAGACGACGTATGATATCTCGGTCGCAGCGGGCGATATAGAGGTAATTCCTTACGGTGCCTCTGTATTCCATGAGGGAGAAAACTACTTCGTTGACAGTAACACTGTAACGGTCATGTTTGATGTTCCCTGTAGATTAGGGTATTATGACAATGAACAGGATCTTTATATCGCGCTTGAGGCTAAAGACAACGGAGACGGAAGCTACAGCTTCACAGCGCCCGAAGCTGTGACGGAAGTGATACTTGTCATCAAAGGTGATGTCGACCTGTCTGAGGATTTCGATTTCTTCGACGTGGTCCTTGCTAAGGGCATAGATCTTGGAAAAGAGACAGATCCAACGGCTATACAGCTCTTTGCAGCCGACGTAGACGGCGACGGCGAGTTCGGATTCTTCGACGTGATACTTATGAAGGCTGCAGATCTGGGAAAAACTCCGTTCACATGGTAGAAGGATATATTTTTGAGGTTAGATGGACATGAATAATAAAAGAATTCTCAGTTTGATACTGGCTCTTTGCCTTGTCTTTTGCGCTATGCCGGCAGCGGCTTTTGCCGAA
>CAZTHD010000355.1:0-1907 GCA_964613315.1 uncultured Oscillospiraceae bacterium
CTTAGTACCTGCATTGTTCCTTTAGAGATACATCGACAGACACGACAGGCTTGACAGAGACTCCTTCACCATGATAAGGAATCTGGTGCTCATGGGCATAGTATCCACCATTATCGCAGTTATGTGCGAAAGGCTCGGACTTATGATACTCAATGCGGTCTTCAGAGAGCCGAACGTTCTTTACAACCTCATTCTGTATTTCCCCATAGTGGGACTTTCGGAAGAGGCTTCGAAATACGTGGTGCTCAAAAGGGCCACCTGGAACTCTCCTGAATTCAACTGCAAATTCGACGGAGTAGTATATGCAGTGACCGTCTCTTTGGGCTTTGCCCTTTGGGAGAATATCGAATACGTGCTCATGTACGGACTTACGACCGCCATGGTCAGAGCAGTCACCGCAGTTCCGGGTCACGCATGCTTCGGAGTTTTCATGGGAGTATGGTACGGCCTTGCAAAGCGCTGCGAATTAAGAGGAGATGAAGCGACTGGCAGGACCTGCAGGAGACTTGCAGTGCTGATGCCGGCTGTCATCCACGGATGCTACGACTTCATAGCGACTCTCACCAATGCCTATGCAACGATCATTTTCGTGGTCTTCGTTGCAGCCATGTTCCTTGTTTGCTACGTCATGGTAAAGAGACTCTCTGCAAACGACGAATACCTTTAGGAGAATAAAACAGTATTTATGAACACGACAAGTATCGTTTGTTTAGTCATATTTTTCATAACCTATGTTTTGATCTTTTCATTGGAAAAGTTCAGGCCTTTCATTGCCTGCGGATCTGCCCTTATCTTCGTGATCCTCGGTTCTACGGGAGCTTTAAAGGGCTTTGATTACGGATTCGTGGACGCAGTTTCCGAGATAGACTGGAACGTCCTCATGATGATCACGGGCATAATGGGCCTTGTGACTCTTTTCATTGAGTCCGAGATGCCCAAGAGGATAGGAGAGCTCATAATGAGCAAAGTGTCGTCCTTAAGATGGATGATAGTCATGATGAGCATCTTTGCCGGCGTCATCTCCGCCTTTGTGGACAACGTAGCCACAGTGCTAATGATAGCGCCTGTCGCCCTTGCCATATGCAAAAAGATAGACATATCGCCCGTTCCCGTCATAATATGCATATCCATTTCATCGAACCTTCAAGGCGCGGCGACCCTCGTCGGAGATACGACCTCGATACTTCTTGCCAAAGCTACTGAGCTCGATTTTATGGACTTCTTCTTCATAAACGGCACGCCGGGCATGTTTTTCGTTACGGAAATAGGAGCGGCTTTGAGCGCTCTTCTCATATATTTCATGTTCAGAAAGCAAAAGGATCCAGTCAAGGTGGAAGGGGAAACCAAAGTCGAGGATAAAGGCCCTACATGGCTTCTCATTCTCACCGTTGCTTCCCTCATAGCCACGTCCTTCATACCCTACAAGGATACGGCTCTTCCCGGCCAGCTGTATAAACCGGATATAACCAACGGGCTCATATGCCTTGGATTCTTCCTCATAGGTCTTTTGAGGGAGGGTATCAGAACGAAGCAGCTCAAGGAAGTCACCGAGCACATAGCAGGACTTGACTACTATACGCTCTTCCTTCTCGCAGGTCTCTTCATGGTCATAGGAGCCATCAAGGAAGCCGGCATCATAGACCTTCTTGCAGACGGCATCTTCAAGCTCTGCGGAGGCAACTCCTTAAGCAAGGGTTCCATGCTCCTTGCTTACACCATAATAGTATGGATGTCGGTCCTGGCTTCGGCCTTCATAGACAACATACCCTACGTGGCGACTATGCTCCCCGTAGTCTCAGTCCTTACGACCAACTTCATGGCGTCGGATGCGTTCCCCTTTAGCCGTTACGTCCTCTATTTCGGACTTTTGGTTGGGGCTACTGTGGGCGGCAACAGAACGCCGGTGG
>CAZTHD010000356.1:0-1899 GCA_964613315.1 uncultured Oscillospiraceae bacterium
ATCTTTCCGACGATAAGTTTAACTGCTCTGATAGCATCATCGTTTGCCGGGATCACGAAATCGCAATCGTCAGGGTCGCAGTTAGTATCGCACATTCCAACTACGGGGATACCGAGTGTATGAGCTTCTTTTACAGCGATCTTTTCCTTCTTGGGATCTACGACTACAAGTGCGCCGGGCATTCCGTGCATAGTCTTGATTCCGCCAAGGTACTTTTCAAGCTTTTCAGCTTCCTGTGTGAGCTTGATGGTCTCTTTCTTTGAAAGCTTTTCGAATGTTCCGTCTTCAGCCATCTTGTTGATCTCGGCAAGTCTTCTGATTCTGGAAGAGATCGTTTTGTAGTTTGTGAGCATTCCGCCGAGCCATCTCTCGTTGACGAAGTACATGTCACAGCGAAGAGCTTCATCCTTTACTGCCTGCTGAGCCTGCTTCTTTGTTCCTACAAAAAGTACGGGCTTGCCTTCAGCTGCAACGCTCTTTACGAAATCGTATGCTTCATCGACTTTGTATACTGTCTTGGAAAGGTCGATAATGTAGATTCCGTTTCTTTCTGTGAAGATGTACGGTGCCATCTTGGGGTTCCATCTTCTTGTCTGGTGTCCGAAATGAACGCCTGCTTCAAGAAGGGATTTCATTGAAATTACTGCCATTTTGATATACCTCCTAAGGTTTACAACTTCCATTGCGGAATTGGCATCGCACATAAATCCCAGAGACCGGGACACCTTGTGCTGTCCGCAATGTGACTTATATTTTTGTGCAGACCGGCTGTTCACATAAATGCTGCGGATCTAAGTTTACTTTTAAATTTCAACATAAAAAATCCGTTACAGCAAATCTGCAACGGATTGATATTACACTAATTATCGGCTTTATGCAAGAAGAATTTCATTGAAATTCCAATGTTTTTTTGCACCTTTCTATTCGATATACCGATCAGTATTACCTCTTGTAAGAAATAAGATCTTCAGCAGCTTCGATAGTCGCTACGGAAAGTGGTTTTTCATCTTCTTCGGTTACGATGAGCTCGGGTTTTCCGTCGATTATATCTCTTGCCCTTTTGCTAGTCATGGTGCAAAGAGTGTATCTGCTGTCGACCTTTTCTTTCAATAAATCGATGGATGGATATAGTAACATTATTTCTGTGCCTCCTCGTCATACTTTTGTATCATTTTCAATGCCGCTTTACCGACTTTGTTTTTACGCACTGCTTTTTTTGCATCTGCGTCGCCGTGCACGGCCTTCATTATATTTTTTACAGTTTCAACGGCATCATCGAGTATCCCGTTGATAACGTAATAATCATATTCACCGATGCGATGGATCTCGCTCAATGTAGATTCGGTCCTTTTATTTATCTGCTCAGGACTGTCTGAATTTCTTTTTTCGAGCCTTGCTCTGAGTTCTGCCAAAGACGGCGGAAGAACAAAGATCAATACTGCGTCTTCATAGTTTGCTTTTACCTGGCTTGCACCTTGCATCTCTATCTCAAGGATCACGTCTTTACCTTCACCCATCGCTTTGAGCACCGGTGCTTTGGGAGTTCCGTATCTGTGTCCGTAGATCCCCGCATATTCCAGGAAACCGCCCTCTTCTATCGTCTTGTCGAATTCCTCGTCAGAAACGAAATAATAGCTTACTCCGGGTATCTCCTTACCGCGTAAGGCTCTTGTGGTCATGGAAACTGAAAGCTGTGCACATCCATCTTCGATGACCCTGTCACAGATAGTCCCCTTTCCTGCTCCGGAAGGGCCTGATAAAACGAATAATCTTCCTTGCTGCATATCGACCTCTGAAAATCTTTCTTTGTAGTATACAACCAGTATACCGGATTATTCAAGGGAAAATTTAAAATCCTGTCTTCCGGCAGGCAGGATTTTTTTACTTGTCTGTATTTTT
>CAZTHD010000357.1:0-1896 GCA_964613315.1 uncultured Oscillospiraceae bacterium
AAACCTCTGCTATGACTATGCGACAAAGAGGTACCGCTCAAATTGCATAAACTGGGGCATAGTCCCCTTCACCATGGACGAAAACGAAGCCTTTGACTTTAGAGAAGGCCAGTGGCTCTACGTACCGGGCATAAGGAAAGGCATACTCGAAGGTAAAGAAGAATTCACGGGGATGCTTCTCACGGGCGATGATGAAAGGGAGATAAGGCTCTATTTAAGGGGGCTGTCAGAGGAGGAAAAGCTGATCCTTACGGAAGGCTGCCTCATGAATTACTATGCAGCCGGTTATCACTAACCCCATAAGTAAAAAAGCAAATATGACAGTTTACCGTTCCAAGCGCCTCAGGGCCTGCGCTGAGCTTTTTTGAAGCTTGCATACGCTCGCTTAAGGCTATCGCCTGCGCGCGTGCAAGCTTTAGCAAAAAATCTCAGCTGTCCCTTCGAAGCGCTTGTCAGATAAATCTGTCATATTCGCTCTAGTCGATCAATAAATAAGGGAAATCAAGATGGAAAAGATAAAGATGACGACGCCCATCGTTGAGATGGACGGTGACGAGATGACGAGAGTGCTGTGGAAGATGATAAAGGAAAAGCTCCTTTGTCCTTTCATAGATCTAAAGACGGAGTATTACGATCTGGGACTTCTTAATAGGAATGCCACTGAAGACGAGGTCACGAAGGATGCGGCATATGCTGCTCTTAAGTACGGGGTGGCTGTAAAATGCGCGACTATAACGCCAAACAAGCAGCGCATGGAGGAGTATCCCGAGCTCACCAGGATGTGGAAGTCTCCAAACGGTACTATAAGGGGCATCATGGGAGGGACTGTCTTCAGAGAGCCCATAACGGCTCCCTTCCTGCAGCCTGCGGTAAGGAAATGGACAAAGCCCATTACCATTGCAAGGCATGCATACGGAGATATATATGCGGCTGTTGATTTCAAGACGGAAGAACCGGTAGAGTGCAAGATGGTCTTCACTTCCGAGAGGGGCACTCAAAGAGAATATCTCATCAAGAAGACTGACGGTCCGGCAGTGTTCCTCGGGCAGCACAATCTGACAGGCAGCATAGAGAATTTCGCAAAGGCCTGCTTCATGTATTCCTGGGATACGAAGCAGAGCTTAAAACTGGCTGCTAAAGATACGATCCTCAAGCAATACGATACGGAGTTCATAGAAGTATTCAATAAGGAATACGAAAAGAACTGGAAGGAGCGCTTTGAAAGAGAAGGTCTTCGCTTTGGCTACACCCTCATAGACAGCGCTGCAGCAAGCCTCATGACTTCCGACGGCGGCTACGTGCTGGCCCTTAAAAACTACGACGGCGACGTGCTCTCAGACCTTGTATCAGCAGCTTTCGGATCCATCGCAATGATGACATCGGTCCTTGTAAATCCTGAAGGCAAGTACGAATATGAGGCAGCTCACGGCACGGTGACTGATCATTACTATAGATACTTAAAAGGTGAAAAACCTGCCACCAACCCCACTGCGACCATATTCGCATGGACGGGGGCTCTTCGCAAAAGAGGAGAACTCGACAAGAATTTCGAGCTCATGGCCTTTGCTGAAAAACTTGAAAGAGCAAACCTTGAAGTCCTCGCAGAAGGATACGTCTCGGAAGACCTCATCCCTGCCCTCGACCCAGGTTTCGAGTACAAAGTGAGCTCTGCAGAAGACATAATAGACAGGATAGCGGAAAAGCTACTGTGAATGACTTTTCATGCGTCTCCTCATACGAGGACGGCGCTATTCTAACACGGCCGGAAGGTCAAGGCAAGATTGATGCAGAATTTGTATATATATGATACATATTGCATTTTTTTGTATAAAAACATATACTTGATGTATGAAAAAACTGATTATATTTTTAATAACGACCTCACTTTGTCTGGGA
>CAZTHD010000358.1:0-1896 GCA_964613315.1 uncultured Oscillospiraceae bacterium
GCCATGGCAGAAAGCGCAGCTCCCATGGCAAGAGAACCGGTGTCTCCCATGAAGATCTTAGCCGGATGATGGTTGAATATGAGGAATCCGATGCAGCATCCGCATAGTACGAAAGCAAGAGCTGCACTTGCAGGATCCCCGGAATAACCCATAGATATACCCGTTTCATGGTTCGTATGTTTAGTACCAAGTAGGAGAAGTACTCCAAGGCATGCCGATGCGTTCATGGTGACGCTGCTGGAAAGCCCATCCAGTCCATCGGTCAGGTTCACTGCATTTGTCATCGCAACAAAAACGAATACCGTGAACGGGATAATGAAATATCCGAAATCGACCATTTTACCGTAAAACGGAATAAACACGGACGTGTGGCCGGTAAAAAACCTGTAAAAGGCCAAAACAAGACCTATGACGACCTGAAGAAGGGCCTTTTGTTTTGAAGAAAGACCTTCGTTCTGATGCTTTGCGATCTTCAAAAAATCATCATAAAAACCTATGGCTGCATACGCCAGAGTGCAAAACAGGATCACAAGTACCACAGGGACGAGCTGTGACTGCCATATGATCAATCCGACTCCGAAGATCACAAAAGTAATGATCATGGATATTCCGCCCATGGTAGGAGTTCCTGCTTTTGCAAGATGCGCCTGAGGACCTTCCTCCCTGATGTTCTGTCCTGCTTTGATCCTTTTCAGGATAGGTATCTCTATATAAGTAAGTATTCCGCAGAGCACAGCTGCTGAAGCAACTATCATCAACGCTCTGATCAATGTATCATTCATTAAATATCTGCCTTTCTTATCTCTTCGGCGACCACGCTTATGCCTGTTCCGTTAGAACCTTTGACCAGGACCACGTCACCTTCCTGCAGTATCTGCAGTACAAGCTCCACAGCGCTGCGATTGGTCCCAAGTTCTATAACGGTAGTCTTTGCCTCTTTTATGCTGCTTACTCCCTGAGAATAGATACTGCTGCTCTCACCTACTGCAATGAGCATATCGATCTTATTCTCAGCAACTGATCTTCCGACTTCGAAATGTCCTTCTTCTTCGGCATCACCGAGCTCGTACATATCGGAGAGCACTGCTATCTTTCTCTTTCCCTCCGATGCTGCAAGAGCAGCAAGGCCTGCCTTCATCGAATCGGGGCTGGCATTATAACTGTCGTCAAGGAGAACTATACTTCCCAGTTTCTCTGCTTTGAGCCTTCTGTCTGTACTTTCAACTTTTGAAAGACCAACTGCCGCTTCCGCAGGGCTTATGCCGAAATGCTCTCCGGCCTTTATTGCAAGGCATGCATCGATAGCATTCTGCTCACCGATGATAGGAAGGATGCAATGTTGTCCTTCAAAGTCGAATTCTATGCCACTAAGCCCTTTATTGACTATCTTCTCCGGAGCCTTGACTATTGTAACAGAAAAATCAGATTTGTTAAGTGCTCTTTTACGTATTTCGGATTCTGTTCTCAAGTAGTCGGAATCGCCGTTGACGATCAGAACGTTACCGTCTGTGAATTCTGATACTATTTCAAGCTTAGCATCTGCTATTGCATCCCGGCTCCCCAGTCTTTCCATATGGGAAATGCCTATATTTGTGATGATGGCAAGTTCAGGCTTTATAAAAGAAACGTCCTCTGCTATCTGTCCTTTGCCGTCCATACCCATTTCAAAGACTATGGCTTCAGTAGTTTCATCTGCAAGAAAGGCTGTCATCGAAAGACCAAGGTTCGTGTTGAGATTCTTTTGTGTGCAGATGGTCCTGTACTTAGTTCCCATCACTGCGGCAGTGAGCATCTTTGTCGTGGTTTTTCCGACGCTGCCGGTCACAGCCAACTTTTTTACGTTGAACTGAGCTAAATATCCTTCAGCCATCTGTTCGAAAGCATTGACCGTGTCGG
>CAZTHD010000359.1:0-1893 GCA_964613315.1 uncultured Oscillospiraceae bacterium
TATGTTGATCTTGTAAAATATTATACCTTAATGTTGAATATTTCTCAAGTTTATCGTGAAAATAATGAGATATACTTAAAATAGACAATGAATTATAATATAAACAGTATAGTAATAGTCATATAGGCAAAGCAATGCTTTGCAAAGATTTAGGAGGAAAAGAATGGCTAAGATTGATGAATTAGAAGTAGCAGTACAGAACGGTAAATCCAAAGTAGCAGCACAGCTTGCACAGGAAGCTCTTGATGAGGGTTCAAAGCCCGCAGAAGTCCTTGATGCAATGGTCAGAGCAATGGGCGTTGTCGGAGAAAAGTTCTCCGCAGGCGAAATATTCGTTCCTGAAATGCTCGTAGCAGCAAAAGCAATGAAGAAGGGCATGGAAGTTATCAACCCGCTTCTCAAAGGAGCTGACGCACAGAGCCTTGGTAAATGCATCATCGGCACAGTAAAGGGCGACCTTCACGATATCGGTAAGAACCTTGTCAGCACAATGATCGGTGCAGCAGGATTCGATATGATCGACCTCGGAGTAGACGTTCCTATCGAGAAGTTCCAGGAAACGATCGATGCTAACCCCGACGTAAAGGTAGTTGCACTTTCCGCACTTCTTACAACAACGATGCAGTCCATGGCTGATACCGCTGAGGCACTCAAGCCCTACAGAGATAAGTATGGATTCAAGATGATGGTAGGCGGAGCTCCTATCACCCAGGCATTTGCAGACGAGATCGGCGCAGACGGATATTCCGTAGACGCCGGTGCAGCAGCAATTCTTGCTAAGTCACTCGTAGCATAATAAGTTTAGTTTATTGCATATGGAGCCGTAAGGCTTCATATGCAATTATTCGTTATTTCGTTTTTTTGATCCTTTGGCTTATCGTCGATGAAGAGGAAAAGCGAAAGGGTCGTATTTTAATAGGGAAAGACAGTCATTTGCAGATGAGTTTTTCCGCATCAGATCGGAACATAAAGTTTACACTTTTATGATATTAGTTTAAAAGTAATCAAAAGGAGGACAAGCATTTGATTATTATTGGTGAAAAAATCAACGGATCTATCCCTTCAGTCGCTAAAGCGATCGCTGAAAAGGATGAAGAGCACATCAAAAAACTTGCTAAAGCCCAGTCCGAAGCAGGCGCAACATATATCGACGTTTGCGCATCTGTAGAAGACGATATCGAAGTTGAGACAATGAAATGGCTCATAGACCTTGTACAGTCAGTTACAGATACACCTATCGCCATTGACAGCCCGAATGCAAGAACATGCGTTGCATGCATGCAGTATTGCAACAAGCCCGGTCTTATCAACTCTGTTTCCGGCGAAGGAGATAAGATGGAGGTAGTATTCCCTGTCATTGCTGACACGAAGTGGGAAGTAGTTGCTCTCCTTAACGGTGACACGGGAATCCCCAAGACAGCCGAAGACAGACTTGCCGTATTCCATGACATCATGGCAAAAGCAAAAGAATACAACATCGCTCCTAACAGGATCCATATCGATCCGCTGGTAGAGATGCTCTGCACATCTGAAGACGGAATCTCCATGGTAGAAGAAGTAATGTCAAGGATCAAGGAAGAGTATCCTACGATCCACATCACAGGAGCTGTATCAAACATCAGCTTCAACCTGCCTATGCGTAAGCTTGTCAATCAGGCATTCGTAGTCCTTTCCATGAAAGCCGGTATGGACAGCGCAGTCCTGGATCCGCTTAACAAGAATATGCTCGGTATGATCTATGCAACAGAAGCATGCCTCGGCCTTGACGACTACTGCATGGAATACATCAGTGCATACAGAGAAGGCTTGTTCGACTGATCAAAATATTAAGATATATAATAATTCCTTTCTCCAAAAGAGGTACAGATTCATTTCTGCGCCTCTTTTGATAGT
>CAZTHD010000360.1:0-1879 GCA_964613315.1 uncultured Oscillospiraceae bacterium
TATAGAATCGCAGAATACTACGGAACCTACATAGAAGACGGCAAGTATTTCCACGCAATATACGAGGAAGACGTCAACGGACCTTACGGAACCATCTACGAGGCTGAGATCCACTATGGCAACGGCGTAGAGACCGGCAAGACTCAGTATAAGGTAAAAGCTACTGTTACTCTTAGCTATAAGGGCGAAGTGACTCAGACAAGAGAGAGCTTCTTTACCCCCGGCAGGATCGCTATCGGAGCAGGACTCCTTGCCCTCATCATTGCTCTTATCGTCATCCTTACAAAGAAAAAACGGAAAGATGATGTTAAAGAATACAATGATATGAGAAACAACAAGAAATAAATAATGAACAGCAGGGGGGACGAAAGTCCCCCTGGGATGATAACAAGCACTGAATTGAAAAATCAAGTTATAGGTAAAAACTTAATACTTTTCGTTATCTTATCTATAACGCTTTTATTTACAGGCTGTCTGGAAACAAAAGAAGTAAGTACGACAGAAGAAACGATCACGCAGGTTTATGAACTTGAGGGAGAGTCTATGGAAGATATCCTTGCTCAACTCGAAGAGCTTCCTGATGAGATCGAAATAGACGGCAAGACATATAAAAGGGTAGATCAGCATATTGTTGCGGACGGGGAAACTGCAGAAGCAGGAAAAAAGACTGTCACGGAAGAGTATGTTCTGACCAATGATCCGCTGATCCTATATAGGCAGCAGATCCTTGAAACCATGCGCTCTTATTATGTATATGTGCTCGTCGGAATCGCTGCAACGATAGTCATTCTTGCAGTCATTACCGTGCTGAAAAGAAGATGGCAGCTTTGGTATTAAGAAAATGATTATAAATGGAACCGGTTCCTTCATGTTTTCATCCGGACCATTTATATAGATCCCTGTAGCCGACATGCGGGGAGATCTGCATGCCCCTTTAATCCTTCCTTTCAATTATGGGGGAAACGGCAGGTCTCGAACCTTATATGGATGTCAATTCTGGAAATAAGCAGCACTCTAAAACGAGACTGCTTTTTTCATTGAAAAAATGCAAACGAAAAAAAGAGCATTTCTGCTCTCTTTTCCGTTTTGTGCAATTTTCGAAGGAGCCGGCGCAGTTCAGTTTAATGTTTTTTGTAATCGTTATATAGCGCCGGGTTCCTTGAAAGCTTAATTCGTTACGCTTCGTACTGAGCTGAATCTTTGTAGCTCCGCATATAGTCTTTTATACCCTTCGACAAACTTGGGTTTCTGCCCATCTACAAGCCAGTCATCGCTCTGAAGCTGCTTAAGTCTATCAGAGTTTATCAGGTTTGTAAAGTTCTCATCACATATGTGGAGCACTATGGGACTCTTTGTAGCCTTCATTTCGGACAGGGCTTTTATTGTGCCCCACAGTATTGCAAATTTCTCACTGTACCCTTGAAAGCAGCCCTCTTCATGTTTACTGTGCTCTCCGAAAACAGCCTCATATTCCCAACTTCCGTCGTCTTTCGTCTTAAGATATATATTGAGCACTTTATCGTCTCTAACCGGCGTTTTTTCGGCTTCAAGGAGGCCCTGATTCTCATATATGTTCCCAAGCACTTTATATGAATCTATGCTTTTGAACGGGTAGCAATGATCGTTGTTTTTAACCACGTAGGAGAGGGATCTTTCGTCGTAGCATACAACGCCTTTTTCTTCCCCGAAACCTGCAGAAAAGCCCAGAATATCTAGTTCGTATACCCCGGGGTTGTCATCTGTCAGCTTCCTCATGAATACCTTCTGCTCAGTTGATACTCCTTTTGTCCGGACAGATACAAAGTCAGGATCTTTATAGTATACAGCCCGGCAGATCTGGTATCCGCGGTCCAGTTTGACCATTTTCTTTTCTTCAGGA
>CAZTHD010000361.1:0-1865 GCA_964613315.1 uncultured Oscillospiraceae bacterium
CTCAGTTTTCTGGATCTCTTTCATTTGAAATAATTTATCTCCTTAAATATTTCAGCGCTCTCAAAACAAGAGTCGCAATAAAACCGTTGATGATTCCGGTGACCATACCTGCTATGAGAAGTACCGGGAAATAGTACATGATGCGCGCGGTCTGCATGACGAAAGCAGCAACGAGAAGCTGTCCCAGGTTGTGGAACACTCCCCCAGCCATGGACACTCCTATGACGGAAAAGACTCCCGCTTTTTTTGCAAGCAGCATCACGGCAAGGGAGATGAGACCTCCCGAGACTGCGTAGAGCACGGAAAAGGCATTTCCGAAAAGAAGGGCTGCAAGGAATATCCTCGCAAGGTTTATGAAAAGGCCGTATTTAGCACCCAGGCTGTATATGCTTATGAGCACGACTATATTTGCAAGGCCCAGTTTTATGCCCGGTATCCCGAAGGAAAAAGGTATCAGGACTTCCACATAGGAAAAGATAAGCGCTATGGCCGTCAGAGCGCTGCAGGTAGCAAGTCTTTTTGTCAGCTGTGTGCTTCTTCTTTCCGACATCAGTTTATGACCACGTCCGGAGAATCTCCGCCTCCTGTGATAGTGATGAGCATCTTGTGGGGAAGGCAGGCTATGACCTCTCCCTCCCTTCTGATAGTACCCATCTTGATGCAGTCGCCGCCTTTGCACGTTGCCTCCGTTACCTTTACGGAGCTGTCTTCTATGACTATGAGGTTCAGGATCTCTTCGGCTCCTTCTCCTTTTGGCAGTGCATGGACGTTTTTCTTCCCAAGATCTTTAAGTCCTTCTTCGGTAAGAGCGAGGACCCTGTCTTCGGAAAGAGTATAGCTTCCCGCTTTTTCGCCGTCCACCGTGATCACGACGCGGCTTTTTGCATCAGAGTCTGCCCTCAACAAAAAAGGACTGCCAAGTCCCAGGATCAGCAGTACCACAGCGAGGATAATATCAGCTTTTGTGATCATCTTGTTTCCCATACAAAGTCAGTATACCACAATAATTGTTTCGGAAAAAGGGTACAAGATAAAAGTCTTTTGTTGTACAATATACTCACAGGGAGGTGTTGATATGAACGTAACTATTAACAGCAAAAACGTAAACCCCAGCGACAGGCTGGCGGCAACCATCGAAAACAAGATGGCAAAGCTCGACAAGTATTTCTCCCAGGAAGCGGAAGCAGTCGTAATGCTCACAGAGGAAAAGTCAGGACTGGCTAAACTTGAGGCCACCATCCATGCAGGCTCCCTCAGTTTCCGCGCAGAGGAACGCAACGCAGACCTTTACTTCTGCCTTGACAAAGTCATCGACAAGCTCTCTTCCCAGATGTCGAGACTCAAGGACAAGCTGGTAAAACGCCACAAGGACGTCCAGGAAGTATTCATCTCCGAGATCCCGGATCTCCCGCCCGATGCGGTCGAAGACCAGGGCGTCGTAAGGACCAAGGAGATAGAGCTCACTGCAATGACAAGAGACGAAGCCATACTTCAGATGGAGCTCCTCGATCACAGCTTTTTCGCCTATGCGGATTCTGAGACGGGAACGACAAACATCGTTTACAAGAGAGACAGAGGCGGATACGGCCTGCTGATAACTAAATAGAGCGCAAACCTTCATTAGAAAGAAAAGGAACCTGCCGAAGCGGCAGGTCCTTTTCTTTCTATATATGGATTTATGAGTTTTACTGTGCCGTTTCTTCGGGAGCGTGCTCTTCGATGTGCTCCGGAAGCTTCTGCGGTGCAGGAGCAGCCGGGTTCTGAGAAGCTCTCGCTTCCTTCGGGAAGACGTTGATGATGTGTCTCGGGCAAACCTTTGAACACTTGCCGCAGGACTTGCACTTATCGTAGTCGATAACGGCGTG
>CAZTHD010000362.1:0-1847 GCA_964613315.1 uncultured Oscillospiraceae bacterium
CGCAGTAGAAATAGACGCAGACAAGCCGGTTCTCGTAGATCACTACATCCAGGGAAAAGAAGTGGAAGTAGACGCTATTTGCGACGGATACGACGTATTCGTTCCAGGCATCATGGAGCTTGTCGAGCGCACAGGCGTACATTCCGGAGATTCCATCAGCGTATATCCGACCTACTCCATCTCCGATAAGGTCAAAGGTATAATACTCCAGTACGCAAAGAAACTGGGCCTTGGAATAGGGATCGTAGGGCTCTTCAACATACAGTTCATCGTCGATAGCAAGGATGACGTATACATCATAGAAGTCAATCCCCGCTCTTCGAGGACTGTTCCCTTCCTTTCCAAAGCAACCGGCTATTCCCTTGCGGATATCGCAACTGAAGTCATACTCGGAAAGACTTTGAAGGAACAGGGAATATTCGGTATATATCCTGACGAAAAGAAGCGCAACTACGTAAAAGTCCCCGTATTCTCATCAAACAAGATCAAAGGACTCGACGTATATCTCTCTCCTGAGATGAAATCCACAGGCGAAGCCATAGGATATGACACTTCCCTGCCAAGAGCCCTCTACAAGGCGCTTCAGGCTTCAGGCATGAAGCTGCAAAACTACGGGACTGTCGTAGTCACCCTTGCAGATGAAGACAAAGAAGAGGCCCTGCCCATTGTAAGAAGCTTCTACAACATGGGCTTCAATATTGCTGCAACTGCAGGAACTGCAGACTTCCTTAAGAACAACGGAATACGCACTCACAAGCTCGGCAAGATCTCGGAAGGAAGCAATGAGATCCTGGACTTCATAAGATCAGGCTTTGTGAGCTACGTCATAAACACAAGATCCATGACTTCAGGTATACACTTCGTGGACGGGGCAGAGATAAGACGCTGCGCCAATGAAAACGGAGTAACGATCTTTACCTCACTTGATACCGTGAGGATAGTAACTGAAGTACTTGAAGAGATGACGATCTCAGTATCCACCATAGATGCTGAGTGATGAAGACAAAAAAATATGGTCTTCTCCAAATCGGAGAAGACCATATTTTTTTTGAATTAAAGTGTTACGAGGAATAAAACTGTACCCTGTATTGCCTGCTTTCTTCCTGCCATATTGTCTTCAGGAATGGGGGAAGGCAGCTCTTTTGCCAGAGTTTCAAGATCCTGTTCGTAATTGTCGAATTTGATAAGCATCTCTCTTTCCTCCTCTTACGCTCTGTTGTTCCAATCTCTGAGCCATTTGCAGACTGCAAGGAGATTTTCTCTGTTTGCATCGTATGGATAAGATACCATTCTGTTCTCGCTGAATACGTATCCGCCGTCGACTGAGAAATCTTTTACGAGCTTCTCTGTAACTGCTACGCACTCTTCCGGTGTACCGTATCCGAGTACGTGGGTGTCCATACCACCGATGATACCTGCCTTCGGGCAAGCCTTACGGATCTCATAGGGATCGTCTGAATCCAGATGGAGGAAGAGCATTCCTTTTCTGTAGTCGTTGATCCTGTCGAGAAGGATCTTTGCTGAACCTTCTGAGAAGAGTCTTACGGAGATTCCCGGGTGAGCCTCAAGGATATCGTAGTTGACCTTGATGTACGGCCAGTAGAATTCTTCGAACTGCTTGGGGTTCATGACTGTGTGGCAAAGATATACGCTGTCACCATCGAAGAGACAGGTCTGAGTATGCTGGTTGTCGATCTTAGCCCATGTAGCCTTGACACCTTCAATTGCTGCAGGGGGAAGGATAGCATCCATCATTGCGTGAAGTTCTGCTTTACGTCTTCTCATATCAAGGGAGAAGTTCTTGATGCCTCTGTAGTGAGAGAAGATAGTTTCTGCTGGGCAAAGTA
>CAZTHD010000363.1:0-1839 GCA_964613315.1 uncultured Oscillospiraceae bacterium
AAATCAGATAAGAGTCCTTGAAAAAATAAACGAATTATTGCTTTGATAGCACTCCTTGCGGTGCTAAGCATAAGAAAAATAGTAAAAGACAGGATGCTTTCCCGCTGCTCAGGATGCAGCGGCGACTGCTCCTGCTGCGATATGAAGCAGGCAAATAAAAAGTAGATCACAGCTCTATTAAAGAGCTGATCTTGGAGTTATATATGAATCTTAGACAACTTGAAGTCGGAAAAAGCGCGGTCATAAAGACCGTGGGCGGTGAGGGTGCCCTCCGCCAGCATTTCCTCGATATGGGCGTCATACCAAAGGCTGAGGTGACTTTGGAAAAACTGGCTCCCATGGGAGATCCCATGGAACTGAGCATCCACGGTTATTCTCTCACTTTAAGGCTCGCGGACGCCGAAAAAATAGAGATAGAACCCATAGAGAAAAGATCTCAAAGCGTTGAGATCTCAGAAGAAAAGCAGGACGAGATAAGGAAAGCCTTCCACCCGGGACTCGGTGAAGGAGGCAAGTTCCACGACAGGAAAACTGAGAATCCTCTTCCTGAAGATACCGTCCTTAGCTTTGCCCTTGCAGGCAACCAAAACAGCGGCAAGACGACCCTTTTCAACCAGCTCACAGGCTCCAATCAGCATGTTGGCAATTTCCCGGGAGTCACGGTAGACAGAAAGGACGGCCCCATAAGAGGCTATGCCAATACGGACGTCGTAGACCTTCCGGGCATATATTCCCTTTCTCCCTATTCCAGTGAAGAGATAGTTTCAAGAGAATATATCATTGGCGAAAAGCCCACCGGTATTATCAATATAGTCGATGCATCCAACATAGAGAGGAACCTCTATCTTACGCTCCAGCTCCTTGAACTCGAGACCCCGGTCGTGGTCGCTCTCAACATGATGGACGAGGTAAGAGAGAACGGCGGTTCCATAGAGATCAACGCCATGGAGGAGATGCTGGGCGTTCCGGTAGTTCCAATTTCCGCTGTCAAAAACGAGGGAGTAGACGAGCTCGTGGCTCATGCCCTCCACGTTGCCCAGTATCAGGAAAAGCCTCAGGTCACAGACTTCTGCGGCGATGATTCCCCTGTCCACAGGTGCATACACAGCATCATGACTCTCATAGACGATCATGCGAAGGCTGCAGGCATACCTGTGAGGTTCGCCGCCACGAAAATGGTGGAAGGTGATGACAGGGTAGAGGAAAGCCTTAAACTCACACAAAACGAAAAGGAGATGATCGAGCATATCATACTCCAGCTCGAGGAAGAGAGCGGGCTTGACAGGAGCGCCGCCATAGCCGATATGCGCTTTTCCTTCATAAGCAATCTTTGCTCCCACACGGTGGTAAAGCCCAAAGAAAGAAAGGAAAAGCTAAGAAGCGACAAGATAGATAAATTCCTTACGGGAAAGTATACGGCCATCCCTGCCTTTATAGGCATAATGGGCCTTGTTTTCTGGCTCACATTCGAAGTCATAGGGGCTGCGGGGCAGGATCTACTTGAAGGCCTCATCGAAAGATTTACACTGTCTGTGGATGCTTTCATGACTGCTCACAATGTATCGGAAGCCGTTCACAGCCTGGTGGTCAAAGGTATATTTGCAGGGGTTGGAAGCGTGCTTTCCTTCATACCCATCATAGTGGTGCTTTTCTTCTTCCTGTCCATGCTCGAGGATTCGGGATATATGGCCAGGGTGGCTTTCGTCATGGATAAACTCCTAAGGAAGATAGGTCTTTCCGGAAGGAGCATAGTTCCCATGCTCATAGGTTTCGGTTGCTCCGTCCCGGGAGTCATGTCCAGCAGGACTCTTCCGTCTGAAAGAGACAGAAAGATGACCA
>CAZTHD010000364.1:0-1839 GCA_964613315.1 uncultured Oscillospiraceae bacterium
ATCCTCGACGGAAAAGCACTCAGCGAAAGTGCAGCTGAGCAGAGAGCAGATATCGATTATATCGCAATGGAAACGGGGGTAGAGTTATGAATCATTCAAAGAACTTCCAGAAGGTTAAGACATATTATGACAGAGGATTATGGTCCATTGACCGCGTTCGCAATGCAGTAGGCAAGTGGATCACTCCTGAAGAGTTTACGGAAATTACCGGAGAGCCCTACGAAGAATGAGCGAGGGAGAATATCTCAATATAATTTGGGAGCAGGCCAGAACGATAGAGGAGCTTAACCATCAGGTTGAGCTCCTTTCTTTTGAGCTTTTACAGATAAAAATGGTGTTTGAAGGAGATTCAAATGAACGAACAGACAGCGATCACGATTAGGGATGTTCTCGTAAGCCCGAATGCGATAGCGATACTCGTATTCCTGGGAGTATGCCTTATCGGTGGGCTTGTACTTATCAAGTCGGGAATGCTTCAGGTGCATACCAAAGCAGTCACAGTCAGCGCAGCTGATACAGAAAGAAATATTATCCGCCAGCAGATGAATTATGTATTACTTCATCTCACAGCGCTTGAAAACAATTTGAAAAAGCCCGAAGGATATAACGAATATCTCGGGAAATATATCATCGAAAAAGTATATGACGAATATATGGACTGGATTACATTTAATCATCTGAGTAAATCCCCAGCATATATAGAAGTAAAACAGCTCCGGATCATTGATCTGATCGGTCAGTATACAGTCAAAGAAGAATTTAAGACCGATGAATTTATTGAGATGATGAAGAAAGATACAAAACAGACCATTCTTGCTCTTATACAAATAAGAGAGATTTATAAAGATTAAGGAGGATGAAATATGAATAACAAGCTGTACGATTTCTTAAAGTGGGTAGCGATTCTTTTCCTTCCTGCACTGTCAACTCTCATCGCAGTAACCTTTCAGATCTGGAATCTTCCCTATGGATCCGAAATCTCACAGACTATTACTGCTCTCGGTGTATTCTTAGGAGCTATCCTCGGAATATCATCAATCCAGTATAAGAAAAACAATGATGATCTCGGTGGCTGATGCTCTATTGATAGCCGCCGCTTCTTTTCTTTTTGGAGCGGCAACAATAGTAGGCATGACGATAATGATGGAAGGCGATGATGATGGGAAAACAGGAAGATTTCATTAACCAGATAGCGCCATTTGTAATGCAATGGCAAAAAATATTTGGCTTTGGAGTATGCTCGGCTATTATTGCTCAAGCTTGTCTTGAATCTGCATTCGGCCAGTCGAATAAAGCCGGGCATGGAAATTATTTTGGACTTAAGTATAAGAAGAATAGGGTAACCTGCAACAGCGGAGTATTTGAGGACAGATCCGCAGAGCAGAAACCTGACGGAACTTATATAACCATTGTGACCAACTGGTTTGAGTTCATGCCTGCAGGTATTCCGGATATGAACACCGGTGTCCAGGGATACTTTCAGTTCATTCAGAGCGGTCCTTATAAGTCAGCTCTCACACAGACAACTCCGCAGGGATATCTTCAGGCACTGAAAGACAGCGGATATGCAACCTCTCAAAAGTATGTTGAGAACTGCATGAATCTCGTTAATTGCTATAACTTAACACAATTTGATGGAGGACAAAGTATGTATTCAAATAGCCCCTTAGTAGTTTACACAGATCTTTCTCCTGGGAACTACGGCCCGAGAACTCATGCTATAGACACGATCACGATTCATCACATGGCCGGCAACCTTTCTGTTGAAACTTGTGGAGCATTGTTCCACAGAAAGAAAGGCAATTCAAATTACGGTATCGGCACTGATGGAAGAATCGC
>CAZTHD010000365.1:0-1836 GCA_964613315.1 uncultured Oscillospiraceae bacterium
CCGTGGGAAGGTAATACTCCTTCTCTTTGATGGAATCGGGAAGGCAGCTCATGGCCGTGAGCTTTTCTTCATAATCGTTGGCATATTTGTAACCTTTTCCGTAGCCGAGGTCCTTCATAAGCTTTGTCTCTGCATTCCTTATCTGAAGAGGAACGGGCTCTGCAAGCATCTTTTGGGCGTCTTCCTTTGCTTTCATATATGCAACGTCCAGGGCGTTGGACTTTGGAGCAAGGGAGAGGTGCACCACGACCTGGGTAAGGTTTACGGAGCATTCGGGCATGCCTATGAAATGACAGGCCTGATAAGCAGATACTGCCATATCGAGGGCTCTTGGCTCTGCGAGGCCCACGTCTTCGCTGGCAAAGCGTATGAGCCTTCTTGCGACGTAGAGAGGGTCTTCTCCTGCTTCAAGCATCCTTGCAAGCCAGTATACGGCGGCGTCGGGATCGGAGTTCCTCATGGACTTGTGAAGAGCCGATATCAGGTTGTAGTGCTCTTCTCCGTTCTTGTCGTAAAGGAGGGACTTTTTAGAGGTGCACTGCTCCACGGTCTCCTTGGTGACCGTTGTGGTCTTTCCGTCGAACTCGCCGTTCAAAACCGACATCTCAAGGGTGGAAAGAGCTGTCCTTGCGTCTCCGTTGGCAAAGACCGCTATCATCCTCACCGTGTCGTCGTCTATCCTTATATCTTCGTCGCCGAAGCCCTTGGGGCTTTCGAGAGCTCTTTTCAAAAGCTTTACGAGGTCGTCTTCGGTAAGAGCTTTGAGGACGAACACCTTGCATCTTGAAAGAAGAGCGCTGTTGACCTCAAAGGAGGGGTTTTCCGTGGTCGCTCCGATGAGAACTATGCTTCCCTTTTCGACGAAGGGAAGGAAGGCGTCCTGCTGGGCTTTATTGAAGCGGTGTATCTCGTCCACGAAGACTATGGTCTTTATCCCGAATCTTCTGTTCTCGTCGGCCTGCTGCATCACGGTCTTTATTTCCTTGATGCCGCTGGTCACTGCAGAAAAGTTCACGAACTGGGCTTTGGTCTGCTTTGCTATGACGTTGGCAAGGGTGGTCTTGCCGACCCCCGGAGGTCCCCAAAATATCATGGAAGAGACCGCGTCGTTCTCTATTATCCTGCGCAGTATCTTGCCCTTGCCAATGAGGTGCTGCTGCCCGACTATCTCATCGATGGTCTCAGGCCTCATCCTGGCGGGAAGAGGCTGCGCCAGTTTATTTTCAAAAAAGTTTACTTGTTCGTCAAAAGGCATTTAAAAAGCCTCCAATCAGATATCTCTTTCCATATATCTTATCACATATTTCTCTTCCTGTGTGGATGCGCCGTTGAAGGAAAAGCCCATGTTCTGCCAGAATCTTTCCGCTTCCACGTTTCCTTCTATGCATCCGAGGCGAAGCTTATCGTAGCTAAGGCCGGAAAGAGCGGCTCTTATGTCTGCAAAGAGCTGGGAGCCTATGCCCTGTCCCTGCATTTTGGCATCCACTATGAACCAGCCAACGAAAGCGTCGTCGGGCTCTTTGTAGCCGGTGATGAGGTCGAGGAGGGCTACCAGGTGCCCTTCACCGTCATAGAAACCTACGAAGTGTTTGTCTTCCATGCCAGTGCCGTCGGGGAGCTTCGTTATGACTTCCGTGAGGTTTTGCTTTGAGGGTCTTTCATGGAGGTATCTGTAATACCTCCTGTTCTCCTTGCAGAGATTGTATACGTCCTGTATATCGTCTTCGTCTATGGTCTTCACTCTGTACTGGGTCGAGAGTATGGACGGATCGAACTGGTTGCAGGATCAACTCTGCCGTCCGCACGCTGCCCTTCATCACGAACGACTTTTCAAAC
>CAZTHD010000366.1:0-1834 GCA_964613315.1 uncultured Oscillospiraceae bacterium
GCCACTTCGCGGGCTGTGCGGCTCTCGACCTGGATGTTGGATCCTGTTACCTTCTCGTCGATTGCGAGCTTTACGCTGTCGCTTGATATGGCGTTTCCTTCCGAAGCTCTGAGTCCCTGAAGCTTTACGGTCTGGCTTCCTTTCTCAAGATGCACCGTTCCCTGTCTTTTCACTATGCATCCGCTTTTGTATATGGATACTTCTTTTATCTTACTTTCTGACATTCCATACCTCCTGTTATATTATCGATATTGCTTGTTCATCTATTGATCTATTTGTATACTTTATTCAAGGCATCCTCAAGAGCCTTCATATCTTCATCCGTTGTGGACCAGCTGGTTGCAAATCTAACGACGGTGTGGTCTTCGTCATATTTTTCCCATTCGCTGAAGGCAAGCTTCTCCTTAAGCTTTTCCATCTTGCTGTCCTCAAGTATTGGGAACTGCTGGTTGGTTGGGGAATCGATGAACATCTTTATGCCCTTGGCAGCGAACAACGCCTTGAGCTTTTCAGCCATTGCGATGCCGTATTTTCCTATACGAAGGTAAAGTCCCTCAGTAAAGAGGGCATCGAACTGCACTCCTACAAGCCTTCCCTTTGCAAGAAGAGCTCCTCTCTTTTTTACGGAAGTGAGGAAGTGAGCCGGCCTGTTTCCGTGGGTGAAGACGACGGCTTCTCCGCAAAGAGCTCCGACCTTTGTCCCGCCTATATAGAAGACGTCGCAAAGGGAAGCTATGTCGTGAAGATTGAGATCCGTATCTTTGCTCATGAGGCCGTATCCGAGCCTTGCTCCGTCTATGAAGAGTATCATCGAATACGCATTGCAAAGCTCGTATATGCTCTTAAGTTCGTCTTTGGTATACAGCGTGCCGTATTCAGTAGGATGGGATATATATACCATGCCCGGGAAGGTCATATGCTCATGGCTGCCGTCTGCATAAAACCTGTCAAGGTATTCCTTTATATCCTTTGCATCGAGCTTTCCGTTTACCTGGGGCAGCTCAAGTACTTCGTGCCCCGTATACTCGATGGCTCCCGCCTCGTGGGCTGCGATGTGCCCTGTCTTTGCTGCTATGACGCCTTCATAGTCTTTCAGCATGGTGGAAATGACTACGGCGTTGGTCTGAGTGCCGCCCGCTATGAACTCCACCTGCACATCATCGATACCTATGGCCTGTTTGATCTTTTCCTTAGCGCTGTCCGAATACTTATCGAAACCGTATCCTGTAAGGGTCTCGAGGTTGGTATCCACGAGCCTTTTAAGTACTTCAGGGTGCGCTCCTGCGATGTAATCGCTCTCAAATGAAATCATGATAGTGCCCCTTACTCTCCCAGGAAGAAGTCAGCGTCTATGAGGCTTATCTGATCCGCTCCTTCTGGCTTTTCCATGACGAGGATTAAGTCTGCGTCCTCTTTGCTGCTTACTTTCATTGCTCCCTGCTTTTCCAGGAGCAGATCTATATATGTTGACAAATTGAAATCTGAAATGACGTGGTCTGCTACCGAGTATGCTCCATCCATCCACTGGGCCTTAGCCGGGCTGTCGTCGAGGCAGAGGAAACGCTCCTGAACGTTTACGTAGCCGTAGTTCATGGTCCTCGTCATTGTTCTCATATCGCTTTGGAAGAAACAGTTTTTTGGATCGTAAAGCTTGACCTCAGTCCCTATATCCTTTACAGCCATCATGCCGACAAAGCACTCTTCTACTTCTCCGAAAGATGATTTCCCGTCGAAGAGATTGATGTTCATCTGCACTTCTGAAAGATCCGAATCCATGGATTTTCTGCATAATTCTCCGGATCCATTTCAAAGAATTGAATTATAACAGACAGCC
>CAZTHD010000367.1:0-1819 GCA_964613315.1 uncultured Oscillospiraceae bacterium
CAAGGGGGCTCTACCTGGCTGTTTGTAAGTCGAAGTTTACAGGGATAAACAGTGCAAGGCTTGTATCTATCCCTTTGGAGAATGAAGCGAAAGCTTTTGAGCGGAAGGACTGCTCAGAGATCCTTGAGATCATTACGAAGGCTGCCCTGGAGGCAATTGTTCTCAACTACGACGAATCCACAGAATGCAATACTGTTGAAGTGTCGTTTACGGACGATGAGTATGCCAAACTTGAAAACTGGTGTGAAGAAAGGAAACTTACTCCATACGCTCTTTTCAAAGGGGTGAATCTCTTCCTTTGCGACCCTGCAAACAAAGAGTGTATTTTGAGAATCTTCAGTTCATTTATGACTGAGGATGGGATAAAAATTATCAAAATAGATCTGGAAAAATAAGAAGGGGAAAAGAAAAATGACGGGTAAAACATCATTTAAGGAAATGGATCTTAACAAAACGTATATAAGAGAGGCGCTTCTTCTGAGCATCAACGAGAAGATGGCCAGAAACGGCAAGCCTTACGTAGAGCTTGAACTTGCAGACGGAGAACGCATCATTACGGCAAGAAAGTTCGACACATCGGCTGCGGATCTTGATTATGCGGACATAAAAACTGAGGATATAGTTACGGTCTCCATAAGGGTGTCCATATATAATGGCGACAGAAGCTATACCGTCGAAGATATCTGCCCAAATACGTATGCCGATATTACAATCGGCGATTTCATAGTCAGTGCCGACATAGACTTCGAAAAAACCTGGAGGCAGCTTATATGTAATGTGCAGACATGCCACACTCCATCGGACAGGGACGATCGTTTTGAGCCTATATCCAACGTTACGCTCAGGATCCTCAAAGATAAGAAGCAGGCCTTTATGCACTCGGCAGCAGGGAAGGCCTTCCATCATAACGTAATCGGAGGACTCCTTCAGCACACGGCAGACATGGTGCAGGCAGCAATGTTCATTGGGATCAATTATCCGAGTCTGGACAGAGAGCTTCTCGTATGCGGCGCAGCCCTTCACGATATAGGGAAACTGAAAGAGATGAAGACATCAAAAGTGGGACATGTGGAATACACTATGGAAGGCAGACTTCTCGGGCATGCTCTCCTGGGGATACTTCTGATCGATTATTACGCCGAAATAATAGGCGATGATGAAAGGATATGCGACATGGAGAGAGTCACTCTTCTGGAACACATGCTGGCATCTCATCATGGATGTCTTGAGTACGGAGCCATCACAGAACCGGCGACACCAGAGGCGGCAGTACTCCATGCTCTCGATATGATGGACAGCAGAATCTACATGTTCAACGAGGCGTATAAAGATCTGGATCCCATGGAATTGTCCGGCAATATATTTGCCCTCAAGAACAGTGTCTACAGACCGAAGCTGCTGGTACCGAAGACCGTAGTGAAAACAGTTACGCCAAAAACAGATACTGACATTGAAGACTTCATCGAAATTCGAGGTGAAGATTACGATGAATCGATGGATGATATTCCGTTCTAAAGTTACCAAAGCCTAACATCATTCCGTCAATCATGACAGCCGATTGGCGGTTTTTTTATTACATTGACATTCAGACATTCGTTTACATAAATACTTCCCATACATCTGTGGTATAATATAAATGGATTATTTTGCGTAAAAATAAAGTACTTAAGTTAGGAATAGCAAATTGTTTAAATGCGACTTGCAGGGAAGGAGGATCGATATGGATAAAAAGACGATATCTAAAATAGCAGCAGTCATCCTTTCTCTTGTCGCTTTAGCCGGCTTTATATTTTCTGTCACAGGGAGCTTTCCCAAAGAG
>CAZTHD010000368.1:0-1812 GCA_964613315.1 uncultured Oscillospiraceae bacterium
GCGATGATAGGCATCTCGGAAACTGCCTGTTCAATGAGATTGGCGTTGTCCTTGCAGTCGCCGAGTCCCATGTTGAGAGTGATCTTTTCAAGCTTGGGGACCTGCATCACGTTGTCATAGTGGAACTTTTCCTGAAGTGCAGGAAAAACTTGTTCTTTGTATCTGTCTTTAAGTCTTGACATAAGTTTCTCCTCCTTCTCTAGTCAACGACCTTGCCGGTCTTCTTGGATACTCTCTTCTTATCCTTGCCCTTACCCGTGTATCCGATACGTGTAGGAGCCTTGGCCTTGCTGTCATAGAACATTACGTTGGATGCATCGATGGGTCCTTCGACCTTTACGATCTGTGCGGGCTGATCCTGCTTTGCCTTTTCGTGCTTGGACTGGATGTTGACTCCGCTCACAACGACTTTGTTCGTCTTCGGATAAGCTGCGATGACCTCGCCCTTCTTACCCTTGTCCTTGCCTGTAATAACGAGGACTGTGTCACCTTTTTTGATCTTCATTGAATTGTCCTCCTTACAGTACTTCGGGAGCGAGGGATATGATCTTCATGTATCCCTTGTCTCTCAATTCTCTTGCAACAGGTCCGAAGATACGCGTTCCTTTCGGAGTCTTATCTTCATTTATAATAACTGCTGCGTTCTGATCGAACTTCACATAGCTTCCGTCTGCACGGCGTGCTCCTGTTGCTGTTCTTACGATAACCGCCTTTACTACATCGCCCTTCTTGACGATGCCGCCCGGCGTAGCATCTTTGACGGCACATACGATGACGTCGCCTATATTTGCATATTTACGACCGGTACCGCCCAAGATCCTGATGCACAGAAGCTCCTTTGCTCCGGAGTTGTCTGCGACCTTCAGTCTTGTTTCGTTCTGAATCATCTGGTGCCTCCTTACTTGACCTTTTCTACGATCTCGACAAGTCTCCATCTCTTTGATTTGGAAAGAGGTCTTGTCTCCATGATCCTTACTTTGTCGCCGATAGAGCATTCGTTGTTCTCGTCGTGCGCCATGAACTTCTTGGAAATCTTCTGGGATTTTCCGTAGAGAGGATGGCGACGGGATTCTTCGACTGATACTACGATCGACTTATCCATTTTGTTGCTGGTTACGATTCCAACTATTGTTCTTCTGGAATTTCTGTCAGACATTTTCGCTTCCTCCTTTCTTTATCCCTTGAGTTCGTTTTCGCGAATCACGGTCTTTACTCTTGCTATGTCCTTCTTGAGTTCCTTCATTCTCTGGGGGTTCTCAAGCTGACCTGTTACATTCTGGAACCTGAGGTTGAACAGTTCCTTTTTGAGTCTTGTTTCCTCGCTTGCGAGTTCAGCAGGGCTCATACTTCTGATTTTATCTATCTTCATTTTTATTCAGCCCCTTTCAATACGAACTTGCACTTGATGGGAAGCTTGTGGGAAGCAAGTCTCATTGCTTCTCTTGCTGCTTCTTCGGAAACGCCGGAGATCTCGAACATGACTCTGCCCGGCTTTACCACCGCTACCCAGTGGTCAGGAGCACCTTTTCCGGAACCCATACGGACTTCGGCCGGTTTCTTGGTCACTGACTTGTGCGGGAAAATCTTGATGTATACGTTACCGCCTCTTCTGATGTATCTTGTCATAGCGACACGGGCAGCTTCGATCTGGTTGGCAGTGATCCAGCCGCACTCCTGAGCAACAAGTCCAAACTCGCCGTAAGATACTTTGTTACCTTTTGTTGCGACGCCTTTCATTCTGCCTCTCTGTACACGTCTGTATTTGACGCGCTTTGGCATTAACATTGAGCTTTCCTCCCTTCGCTATTCTTC
>CAZTHD010000369.1:0-1806 GCA_964613315.1 uncultured Oscillospiraceae bacterium
CTGACTCCGAAGAAGACATCAGCTCCCTCCAGAGCGTCCGTGAGGCCGCCGCTGAAGTTATCGGGGTTAGTTATCCTTGCCATCTCTTCCTGTGCCGGGTTCATCTGAACGCCTTCTGCGTCTGCCAGTATTCCGTAACGGTCTACCATGAGCAGATGTCTTACGCCCAGGTTCATGAGGTGCTTTCCTATGGCTATGCCCGCTGAGCCTGCGCCGTTGATGACGACCTTTGCATCACTGATGTCCTTGTCGACGACTCTTAAAGCGTTGATGAGAGCAGCTCCTACGACTATGGCCGTTCCGTGCTGATCGTCGTGGAATACGGGGATATCGCAGAGCTCTTTTAATCTTCTTTCGATCTCGAAGCATCTGGGTGCGGAGATATCCTCAAGGTTTATTCCTCCGAAGGACCCGGAGATCATGTATATCGTATTGACTATTTCGTCAACGTCTTTGGAACGGATGCAAAGGGGGAATGCGTCTACGTCGCCGAAGGCTTTGAAGAGAGCGCATTTTCCTTCCATGACCGGCATTCCTGCTTCAGGCCCTATATCTCCCAGGCCGAGTACTGCCGTGCCGTCGGTGATGACCGCGACGAGATTGTGGCGCCTTGTCAGCTCGAAGGACTTGTTATAGTCCTCCTGTATCTCAAGGCAGGGCTCCGCCACTCCCGGCGTATATGCTATCGACAATTCGTCCTTGTTCGTGACGGGAACGCGGGAAACGACTTCGATCTTTCCCTTCCATTCAGCGTGCAGGCGTTTTGCTTCCTCTGTGTAATCCATAATATCCTCCTATATATAATATTGTACAAATGTATAAATTATGGACTGTATAAAATTTTAGAACAGTATCTTCGTAAGTATGCTGGCTACTACCAGGACCAGGGCTCCGCAGATACGGGTGGAGATCTGCGCGAAGGGCAGCAGCACCATGCGGTCAGCTGCTGAAAGAACTGCTATGTCTCCCGTACCTCCCATGTTCGTTGTGCAAAGGCCTGCGGTGATAGCGGATTCTATTGGATAGAATCCTACCAGCTGGCCTCCAAGACCTGCTCCTAAAGCGACTCCGCATACGACTACGAGCACCAGGATAAGATAGGTGACGGAGAAGGAATTTATGACTGCTCCGAGGTCTATCATCGAGATGCCTATGCCAACGAGAAGCGCCTGGGTCCAGTTGGTCATTACGAACTGGCTCCACTGCTGAGCTGCATATTCGAGCTGCTTTGGTACAATGCCGGTGGCTTTTGCTATGGCGACAAGAATGATCATCCATGCGTAGGTGTGTACTGCAGGGACTGCTTTGTTGACGTAAGTCCCGAGGAGATAGAAAGTCATTGCTGTGACAAGGCCCATGCCCATGAGCTTTACGTCCTGCGCAGGCGCCTGTCCTTCGGAAAGGTCTTCCTGGTTCTTGCGCATGAGCTGTCCGTTTCCGTTGATAGCGGGGAACTTTTGTCCTACTCTTGCGAGGACCCCTGCGAGGACTATGGCCGTGACGTTACCGAGGGTCGATGCAGGTATCATCCTCGACATTATCTCGCCTGCGCTTTCAAGGTGCAAAGCTTCAGCGTACATGCCCGAAAGCGGCACGACACCGGCGCCCATTCCGCCTCCCATCATGGGGATGGCTATATACATTATGGCATCTTTGAAACCGTATCCCATAACGGCTCCAACGAGACCTACGAGAAGGCATCCAAGAGTCATTGCGCAAAGGGCTACGGGAAGGAATCTGACCGAAGCTCTCAAAAGGAGGGTCCTGCTCATTCCCAGTATGGATCCCGTAATCAGGGCTGCTATG
>CAZTHD010000370.1:0-1796 GCA_964613315.1 uncultured Oscillospiraceae bacterium
TATAGTCGATCCATTCCTTTTCGAAAGGCCAGTATATCTCCATGAACTGCTTGGGCTTCATGTAAGTCGCTATATGTGTCATGTGGCAGGGATAGGGGAATTCAACGACCGGAGTCTCATAGGTGTGGGCGTTGAAGGTCTGTCTTATGGTCTTGCATGCTTCCGCTACCTTTTCAGGCTGACGGCGAAGGTCGATGAGGGATCCCTTGAATCCGCGGAAGTAGTCGAAAATGACGTCTACCGGGTTCATGAATACGCCGCCGAAATCGCAGATGGTGGTGATGCCGTACTGCTCAGCCATGCACTGCACCGTGCCTCCGAAGAGCGCTCCGAGAGCATATGCCTTGTTTGCAGCTACTCCCTGTATGGCTTTCTTTGCATATTCCCTGTCTTCGAAAAGTCTTGGATATTTGCGTGGAAGAAGTACTTCCGTTACAAGAGCAAAGGGATCCTTTGCGAGGAGGTCGTATTCGTCTTCCTTCATAAGTGACATCTGTACGTGCTCCGGGGTGATACCGTCGGGTCCGAAGAAGTTCTGTACGGGAGAGATGATCTTTTCGATGCCGTCTGAGAACAGAGTTCCCGCGAATGTGCTTCCGTCGCACCACATAACATTGTAGACGTCTGTCATGGCTTTGATGTAAGCTGCCGGGTCGTTTATGACGTCTGTAACTTTTTGTCCTGTGTAAGCTACCTGTGCGCAGCTGGATGCGACCATCGTAGGAACGTAGTCGGCTCCCTGTCTGTGGATAGCTTTCATCAGATTGCCGTTTTTATAGGCTAATAATTGTTCTTTTTCCACTGTTTTTCCTTTCTCTTACCGAGCTTTGGTAAGATTAATTTCTTGCTTAATTCTATCTTTTTGAGTAAAATCAAAGCAAGTTACAATTCGGTACAATGTGTCCCGCAGTTTATACGGAAGGAAACAGATGAAAAACACTTTTTCCACAAAATATGACTTCAGAAACGCATATACGGAGCGAAGGATCAAGGATACTTTCCTTAGGCTCAATAAAAATGACGACATCGAGAGCATCACGGTAGGTGATATATGCAGGGAAGCCAATATATCAAGGAGCACTTTTTACAGGCATTTTGCAGACATCTACGCCGTTATAGAGAGCATAGAATTCGAGATAACGGAAGAGATAAGGAGTCTTCTGACCCCGGATAAAGACAGTCTCTTAGAACCTGACGACAGCAAGGTCAGAAGGTCGCTTCTAAGGCTTTTCCACAATTACAGATTCAGAAAAACGGAGATATTGACCCTTCTTGACAGCGGCAAATATCCTGCTTCTTACAAGAGGTTTCGGAAGATGGTCTTCGATATGCTCTACGAGAGTTACAAGGTATACGACACCGGCGCAAATCCAAAGCTCTTCGACTTTTACCTTGATTATGCCGCCGGCACCATAGTGGATCTCGTCGTCATATGGCTTCGGAACGGCAATATGAGCTACGACGAGTTCCTGTCCATATATCTGAAGATATTCCATACGGATCTCGATCTTCTCAAATCGATCTCCTGAAAAGAAAAAACAAGCCCTTCCGATGAGCTTGTTTTTTTTATCAGATGATCAGCTGTTCTTTGTTTTTCGGAAGCCCCGGGTACTCCGAAAGGACTTGGTCCTTCGAAAGAAGTTCAAAGCCTTCATATGAGAACTTAGGAGCCGTCATGCAGGACATGAAGGTGTAGCTGTTTTTGTCGAGATTCTCTGCTGCAAATAGGGATCCTTTAGGCAGTATGACCATCATGTTTTCTTCAGGGGAGAGGCCGCTTCCAAGAAGAAGCTCAG
>CAZTHD010000371.1:0-1791 GCA_964613315.1 uncultured Oscillospiraceae bacterium
ATAATAAAAACGTGATAACAAAGTATCCGGAAGGACTTGAATATCTCAATAAACACTTAAACGTACTTGGTCTTCCCAGGTTTTTAGGCGGTCTGAGGAAAAGATTGATCAAGAGTCTTATTTTAACACTCGCAAGACAATAGCATTTTATGATATATTGAACATATGTATATAATAATTAAACAGGAGGAATCATAATGGCTAAGAAAGAAAAAGCACCCAGAGAGAAAAAGGGTACTCTCAAACTTTCCCAGATCATCCTTTACGGTGTCTGCGGAATGTTCGTCAATACCTTCTATCTCATGTACCTTACGTACAACAGAATCTATTACCTGACAAACATACTTCAGCTCAATGAAGTGCTTTCAGCAGTAGTCGCCACCGCATCCGCATGGATCAACGTTCTCACTATGATACTTGCAGGACCGCTGATCGATAAAATCAAATTCAAGAACGGAAAGTACCGCAGCTGGACTCTCATCGGCGGTATACTCATGGTAGTGGCTCTTCCCTTGCTTTATACCAATTGGCACGTAAGCGGAACCACAGCAGCCATCGTATACGTAGTGATGTTTGCGATCCAGTCCATTTCATATAACACTCTGTGGGTTGCAGAAAGAGCTCTTCTCGGACCTATGTCCAAAACAAGCGAAGACGTATCTTCCCTTGCTCTTGCATCCCAGCTCGCGTCTGTATTCGGTCTCATAGGATACGGCATTCTTGACAAGGTGATGTCTAAGCTTACTACCAACACTGCGATAATGGGCCTCGTATACGGCGCCCTCATCTGCCTCGGAACCTTCGGTATGTTCACGATAACCAAGAAGTACGACGTCAACCTGGAGGCTGCTCCTGCAGCTGCTCCGGAAGGCGGAAAGGCTCCGTCCTTCTTTAAGGTCGCTTCGGGACCGATGATCCCGTTCTGCATCGCAATGATCGCAGCAAACTGCCACAACGGATTCTTTACTGCTATCGTGAAGTTCTTCTGTGAATACAGACTTGGCGACGGAGGAGTTGCTTCCACTGTCGCAACTATTACTGGTGTGACGGGACTTGTGGGCTCGATCATGGCAAAGATACTCATCGCCAAGATAGGAAAGAAGCCGTCCATGTACATCTTCACCGGACTTACAGCGCTCTGCTACATAGCGATCTATTTCATTCATGGTAAACCTCTGTTCCTCGCTCTCGTTGCAGGAGTAGGTATCTTCAGCGTTGTAGGTTCCTTCCTGCTGGTCATCTTCTCAAATGACATAGCAGACTATGCGGAAATGACCTCCGGCGTAGACGGAAGAGCGATGATACAGGCTTTCTCCGGATCTACGATCCGTATAGGCGCAGCTCTTGCTACGACCATCGCTTCCTTCTCACTTGCAGCCCTCGGAAACGGCGAGCAGTCGGTAACGCTTCTGACGTCCTTTGGACCAGCAGTATTCTGCATACTGTCCATACTCGCCATGTTCTTCTACAAACTTGACGATGCAAAGGTCGAAGAGTTCAGAAAAGAAAAGGGCGAAAGAATAGAGGCCGCTGCAGCACAGCAGACTGAAAGCAAATAGCAAAAGTCATATTTTCGTATCGTTGTGATACGTTCTTACAGTGCAGGTCCTTAGAGTATCTCTAAGGGCCTGTTTTTTTAGTTGTGCTTAAGGCTCAAATATCTTAAAATACATGTATTATGAAGAACATCACAACATACGATTCCAGCAGAAAAATCGTATTCGCTTGGCTGGCCGTCCTGTCGTGCGTAGCCTCGTTGGGGACACGAGTGTTTGGCTTCGGTGGCGCCCG
>CAZTHD010000372.1:0-1786 GCA_964613315.1 uncultured Oscillospiraceae bacterium
CCGAAAAGGCTGCATATATCGAAGTCGCAGTCCTAATAGCTGTGACCAATATACGTTATCTTCTGATGGGTGCAGCCTTCAGCCAGAAGCTCAAAGCTGAGGAACCCCTCCTTTCGAGGCTTGCCATAGGCTTTGGGATAACCGATGAGATATTCGGCATAGGCATAGCGAGAAAAGGATACGTTAAAGCGCCATACATAATCAGCGCTTTCCTTTTGGCATCGCTTATGTGGGCTTCCGGTACTGCCTGCGGGATTGCTCTTGGCAACGTTCTCCCTGCCAGCGCGGTCAGCGCACTAAGCGTTGCCATCTACGGCATGTTCCTTGCAATAATCATCCCGCCTGCGAAAAAAGACCGCATAGTAGGAGCCTTGGTCGCTGTTTCATTCATATTGAGCTACGCTTCAAGTAAGCTGCCTTTTATCTCGACTGTATCCGGCGGCACCAGGACCATAGTGCTCACCATTGCGATCTCGGCTGCAGCAGCCTTGCTGTTCCCCAAAGAGGAAGGAGGCGAGGACGATGAGCGATAATATATATATCTACATCATGGTTTCCGCTCTTGTAAGCTTTGCCGTGAGAGTACTGCCTCTGACACTGATCAGGAAGAAGATAGAGAATAGATTCCTTAGATCTTTCCTTTATTACGTTCCTTACGTCACTCTTGCCGTGATGACTTTCCCTGCGATAATAGAAGCTGCGGGAGATCCTATCGCCGGGGCTGTAGCACTCATAGTAGGAGCTGTTCTTGCCTGGTACGGTGCCGGGCTTTTCCCTGTTGCAGTATGTTGCTGTATTTCAGTATTTGCAGTACAATACGTTTTGACTTTATTCTGATTTGGAGAGATCAATATAAATGGGTTTTATCGAAGTATTTCTGATAGGGGTCGCTCTTTCCATGGATGCCTTTGCTGTTTCTGTGTGTAAGGGCCTTTCCATGACAAAAGTCAACTACAGACACGCATCAGTCATAGCATTGTATTTTGGCGTATTTCAGGCTCTCATGCCGGTACTTGGATGGCTTGGCGGGTCTTATGCAAAAAGCTATATAGAAAAGTACGACCACTGGATAGCTTTCGGGCTGCTTCTTTTCATCGGAGTCAATATGATAAGAGAGGCCCAGAAAGAAGAGGAGGAGATCGAAGAGGGATACAGGCTCGATCACAAAGAACTTCTTCTTATGGCTGTAGCAACCAGCGTCGATGCCCTTGCCGTAGGCATCGCTCTTGCCATGGACGACGTGAACATATGGACGGCTGCGGCTGTGATCGGAGTTACCACTTTCACTCTTTCTTTTATCGGCGTAGCCATTGGCAATAAGATAGGAGCGAAGTTCCAGAGCAAAGCCCAAATAGCGGGAGGCATAGTCCTTATCCTCATAGGAATAAAGATACTGGCTGAACATATGGGCTGGATCTGACAGACATATAGGGTCCTTGATCGAAAAAAACTAAAACCGCCCTCGTGGGCGGTTTTGTACTTCATCTTGAGTTTATGCTGGCAGTTCAGGATTTTTAGAATGTTCCTTTACGTGTTTTTTGATCGCTTTGAAAGTCTTGTCGCTTATATAGTGTTCGACTCTACATGCGTCTTCCATTGCGGTCTTTTCATCTACGCCTATCCTTGTGAGGAGTTCCGTAAGTATAACGTGTTTTTCGTAGATATTCTTGGCGATCTTCTTTCCTTCTTTAGTTAGGGTGATACTCCCTGCTGCATCAGTTTCGGCATAGCCTTGTTTTTTCAGGATACCTAAAGCTCTGCTTACAGACGGCTTGGAGTATCCCAT
>CAZTHD010000373.1:0-1783 GCA_964613315.1 uncultured Oscillospiraceae bacterium
CCCGTTTGTCGAGACACTTTATAACAAGTAATACGAGTTCTGATTAATCAGGACTATTTAGTACTGCAGAGGTAATTGATCGTATTGCTTCGATACCATACCAAAAGAGATGAGTGAAAAGGCTAACAAGTTACAATTCAGCTACAGCTATTATAAAGAGCAATTCCTTACAGCCCCTGTTTTTTTACTGTTGATCACAGGTTATCTGTTTGGTCTGAATGTTTATTCTGTCTTTAAGAGAATAAACACCAGTTCGTATTCAGGTATAGGTCCGTTTTTAAAAGACAATGGTGTGGAGCTTTTTTTTACTGTGATGTTGGTCGCTATAGCCACGACTGGGATGATACTGTTTCTTAGTAGCGGGATCCATCTCCTGAAAGAAAGTCCGAAGGATGCGATAATGGTCACTGGTACGATAAATAATACATTCGTGCTCATGTTTTTAGGTATAACGAAATACAACGTAAAGAAGGGAGATATAGGTTTCCCTGGTATTGTTTTAAACGGAACGAAGTATTATCTTCCCCAATTAGGTGAATTTGAAATAGGCGACACGGTCTCTGTCAGGGTGCTTCCAAAAAGCAAGTTAGTGTTGGAGATAGCACTTTCTGAAGATCGCACAGTCACGGAAAAAGAAATAACGGATATAAGGATCAACAAATTAAAGTTCGATTATGATCTGTATTTCCAGACAAACTGTATGGGGCCGTTATTCGTATGTATATTTATTGGACTATTTTTTATCGGGTGCATACATGGCTTCATCAGGTATCCGGAGCTAAACCCTTTGACGTTTGAGCGGATCATGCCTCTCATCGTGCCTGTTTTCCTCGGTTTGATAGGCGGATTGCCGCTGCGGCGCGGAGGTATACACATGCTACGTGAGAAGGAAAAAGACGCTGTGATCATTTCCGGTACTATCTCGGAGATTTTCGATCTGCCGCAGATCGGGTTCAGCTACGGAAATATATATCCCAACAGAGGATATGGAGAGGGAATAGTGCTGGACGGTATCGAATATTACCTTCCGGGTACAGGTGATTTTTCAGCCGGAGACAGGGTTTCTGCTAAAGTGCTCCCTAAGAGCAAATTGGTACTTGAGATGGTATTTGCAGAATAAGCTAGAAAGGAAAAGCACCGGTGCAATTTAGTTACGATATTTATTTTAAAGATGACTGTATCCTTGAATGCTGTGTCTTTTTGTTTTCCTTGGTGGCTGGTATCGCAGCTGTTGTAAGCATTATCAAGGAATTTAGGACGAAGCATTTCCGGAGCATACAGTATGTGCTTATAGAGATTCTGAAAGATATTATGATCGTAGGAATAGTGGCAAACATGCTTGCAGTTTCCTTTATTCCACTCATGCGCGGCGGGATCCATCTTCTCTATGAAAAAGAAAGGGATGCGGTAGAGATTACAGGCGAGATAGAGGAAGTATATGATCTTCCGTTTTACGGTGGGGGAAAGTATTATGATGAGAACCATGTGCATCGAGGCTACGGGAAAGTACTGGTGATCGACGGAACCAAATACTACTTCATGTACGGAGACTTCAATAAGGGTGATACTGTTTCAATAAAGGTGCTTCCTAAAAGCAAAAAGATACTGGAAATAGAGCTGGCAGATCATTAACAAAGAGATAGGAAAAGAAAGATACCCCTTTTTGGTGTTTCGCAGAAAATCGCATATTTGCATTCTTAGCGAGAATGTGTTATGGAGCATTTTCTTTTTCGTAAACGCCTGGGTTATAGCTTTTTTATCTGGGGATGTAAATTATTTGTAG
>CAZTHD010000374.1:0-1774 GCA_964613315.1 uncultured Oscillospiraceae bacterium
CCGCGCTGGCGATGGGGCTGCTCTCGCTCGACTGCATGCACTTCACCCAGACGCGAAGGAGATAAAAAAGACAAAAGCATTCGTAATGATGATGATACCCATGGGTCTGATAGCTACTATAGTGATGATGGTCCTTTGGGCAGTGCCCGTGGGAAAATAGAGACTCAGTTTTTCATGACCTCCTTGAAAGACTAAATACAATAGGATTTGGTTGCTGCAGTTTTCTTCTTCTGCAGCAACCGATTTTTTGTTATATGGCAATAAAAAATAAGTAAAATACTTGGATTGGTAAAACAAATGGTAATAAGATAAATATGAAAGGAAAAGGATATGTTTAAGAGACTTTCTTCATCTTCATGCTCATCATCAAGCTCCTCAAGAGGTGCTTGTTTTGCTGCAACGTGACATGCTCACCCGGCCTATAGAGGCCGGGGCTTCCTGCTCAAGAGAGGCAACCCTCTCAGATAAAACAGGCTATCCCCGCGTGCCCCGCGGTTCTGATGAATCTTTAGGCCTTCAGGATATCATCCTAAGGCCTTCGTTTTTTATGTTTATTGCAGCATTCACGTCTCTGTCTATTATGCATCCGCATTCAGGACATACCCACACTCTGTCAGAAAGCCTCAGGTCGTTCTTTATATATCCGCAGTGCCTGCAGGTCTTGGAGGATGGATACCACTTGTCTATCGTGATAAGCTTTCCTCCTCTTTCCTTTAGCTTGTATGCAAGATAAGTCCTAAAGCTCCCGAATGCATTGTCATTCGTTGCCTTTGCAAGATGAAGACCTCTTGCCATATCTTTGTAGTTAATCCCCTCTACAAAGACAAAGTCATATAGCATTGCAAGCCTTCTGCTCTCTTTATGCTGCCAGTCTTTCCTTTGGTTTCTTAGCTTTTCGTGTGCTATAGCTACCTTCCTTTTTTGTTTATTGTAATTGCTACTTCCCTTGACCATATGGGAGAGTCTTCTCTGTTCTTTTGCGAGCTTCTTTTCTGCATCTCTAAAGAAGTGAGGCATTGAAGATACATATCCATTGCTGTCTACGTAAAAGGACGGAGAACTGTAATCAAGTCCAATAGACCTTTCTTTATCAAGAGATACCAATGTTTCAGATACTTCGTATTCAGTAAGTACTGATACATAGTATTTACCGCTCGGTTCTCTGCTTACAGTAACGCTCTTTATCTTATGACCTTTGGGTATCTGTCTGTGAAGCACTATCCTTACTTCTCCCACTTTAGGCAGTCTTATCTTCTTACCTTCTATTCTGATGTTCCCGTTTACGAGATTCGTGGTATAGCTTTGCCTTGAGTGCTTCTTGCTTTTGAACTTTGGGAACCCTATGCTTTTATCTCTGAAGAAGTTTTTGAACGCTGTCTCAAGCTGAAGCTGTGCATTGGCAAGCGCAAGGCTGTCTACTTCTTTTAAGAATTCATACTCTGTCTTGTACTGAGCAGGAGTAGTGTTTAGCATTTTCCCTGTTTCTTTGTAATGATCTATCTTATCTTCCAGCATTTTATTGTATACGAATCTCATGCAGCCAAAAGTATTTGCAAAAGCCACTTGCTGCAAAGCATCTGGATAGATCCTGTATTTGTATGCCTTATTCTTTTTCATTTGCTCTGGTTCTCAATATACTTCTTGATCACATCGATTGTAGCTCCACCGGTACTGATAAGACAGTAGCTCGGGCTCCAGAAATACTCTTTCCATAGAGATTTTCTAATACCGGGAAACTCCTTTTTGATGATTCGACTACTGGCAGACTTATACG
>CAZTHD010000375.1:0-1769 GCA_964613315.1 uncultured Oscillospiraceae bacterium
TCTGAGTGCGACGGCATCATAGCCGATCACGGAAGAGTCGATGCAAGCCCCAAGCTCGTTGCAAACAGCGAGGACGCCCAGCTCATCCACGAAGCAGCCATAGGCAAGATCGCAGGGGAGCAGATATTGAAGCTCAGGACCTTAGGCCTTACGGAAGAAGATGCCGAAAAAGCCATCATAGACGGTTTCTTGAGATAAACGATCTATAAGAGATAGTTACGTATACAGACGCAGCTATCTCTTTTTGTTTCAAAAAAAGTGTATAATACCTATATCGATATTTTAAGATCCGGGAGGACATGATATGCAGAATATTACCAAGACTATATATTGCGACGTAGCAGTGGTAGGAGGGGGCGTAGGAGGCTGTGCTGCAGCCATAGAAGCGTCAAGAAAGGGCATGAGGACGATACTTTTCGAAAAAGGCGCTTCTTTAGGCGGCCTTGCTACCAATGGATACGTTCCTTCTGTAGCAGGGAACGTTGAAGGCATATGCTATGAGTTTTGCAAGAGGCTCGATGAAATGGGACAGCTAAGCAATCATCCCGTAAAGGACGGCATAAGCTATCACAATCCTGTATTCGAACCTGAATACGGCAAGATAGTGCTGGAGGACCTCCTTTACGAAGCCGGATCCAGGATAATCTTCGATTCGACGCTTATAGATACTGTTATCGAAGAAGAAGAGATCGTTTCTGCCGTTTTCTATACTAAAGGAGGCTACGTCGAAGTAAAGGCAAAAATATATATAGACGCCACAGGAGACGGAGATCTTGCGGCTCTTTCAGGCGTTCCCTTTGAAGTGGGCGGACAGGAATTCGGAGGGCTCAATATAGCTTCTACCATAGGGACGAGATGGGCAGGGGCAGACCTCGTAAGATATAAAGAAGCGGAAGCAAAGTGGAAAAAAGAACAGGAGGCAAAGGGGATCAAAAATCCAGAGCCCTGGATAATGCAGCTTGAAAAGGAGGCAGTGGAGAAGGGAGAACTATCACGTCTGGTGGGAGGTCCATCCGGCTTTTTCAAGCTGGTGCTCCCAAACACTCCGGAAAACAATGCGGATTTCGTTACCTTTGCTTTTCACAGCTACTATTGTCACAACACTGACGTTACGGATATAAGCAGACAGATCCTGGAGCAGCACCAGCTCATAAAGCAGTTCCACGCCTTCCTAAAGAAATACGTACCCGGTTATGAAAATGTCAGACTCATAGGCCTTGGATCTTTGCTGGGAGTCAGAGAATCGAGAAGGATATTCGGAGAATATATGCTGAAAAGTACCGACGTGGCTTTCGGGACCAAGTTCGAAGACGGCATAGCCAGATTCCCGGAGATGTACGATACCCATCACCCGACCAGCGAACACTGGTTCTTCCAAAGACACATACACGTAAAGGAAGTGAAGGGCTCTGCCGTTGCAGAGGATGAACATATCGGAGTGCATTGCGATGCGAGGATGCATCCCTTCGGAGTCCAACCCGGCGTACCCGTAAGACCGAATCCAAAGGATTATTGCGATATTCCTTACAGATGCCTTGTCCCTGAAATGATAGTCCACCTTCTCTGCGCAGGCAGGTGCTGCTCCGCAGAGTTCCACGCAAACGGAGCCATGAGGATCATAGGACCCGCCATGGGAACAGGCCATGCGGCGGGACTTGCGGCCTTCAAGGCTGTGACGGAGCACCTGCGTCCGAGAGATATCGACGGCAGGGATATAAGGAAGATGCTCATAGAAGAAGGTGTAAGGCTCGACGAGCCCTGCGACGGTC
>CAZTHD010000376.1:0-1763 GCA_964613315.1 uncultured Oscillospiraceae bacterium
CCTTCGAAGCAGTGCTGAGGCACCACATAGTAAAGGAATGCATAGGAAGAAAGGAAGGTATCGATAGTCGTCGGCTCTTTGAAAGTTACTTCGAGAGTATAGTCGTCAAGAGCTTTGATACCGAATGCATTCGGATCTGTATTGATACCGTCTGCAAGGAGTCCTGTGTCGTCTGTTCCTTCGATAAGAACGTTGAGCTTTGTGAAGTCAGGAGCTCCGAAATCGAAATCTGAAAGGAGCATTGCCGAGAACACCCAGTCCTTGGCTGTTACGGGAGTACCGTCAGTGAACTTGCAGTTCTCATCGAGCTTAAGAGTGATGACTTTTCCGGAATCGTCGATTTCCCAGGACTTTGCCGCTCTTGGCTGATAACCGTCGTCTGTTGCGATGACAAGAGCATCGTAGATGTTCTGCCATACCAGCGGTCCGTAATATCCCGCTTCTGCATAGTGGCCGGGCTGGAGGGTATTCCATCCGCTTGTGAGCGCCCAGGTTGCCACCTTTTCTTCGTCCTGCTTGCCGTTTCCGCCGCCGCATGCAGTGAATATGAGCAGCATCGCGAGAAGCAGACATGTGAGCTTAGTGAATTTTTTCATTTTGTTCTCTCCTCTTTTATCTGTATTAATAACGATAACTAAATACTTTGCCACAGGTGGCAGGCAACCATGTGTCCGTTGCCGTTTATATCCATAAGTTCTGCCCTCTCCTCAAGGCACACCTTTGTGCATCTGGTGCATCTTGACTGGAAGGGACAGCCCTTGGGCGGATCTATAGGTGAAGGAACGTCTCCTTCGAGTATTATTCTCTTTCTTCTCTGGTCCACGTCGGGAACAGGTATGGAAGAAAGAAGAGCCATGGTATAGGGATGCGAAGGATAATCGAAGAGTTCCTTTGCATCTGCTATCTCAACTATGTGTCCCAGATACATAACTGCTATCCTGTCGCATATGTATCTGACCGTGCTAAGGTCGTGGGATATGAAGAGATATGCCGTATTGAACTGTTCCTGCATGTCCTTCATGAGATTCAGGACCTGAGCTCTTACCGATACGTCAAGGGCGCTTACGGGCTCGTCGCATACTACGAAGCTTGGATTTGATATCATAGCCCTGGCTATGACTACCCTTTGTCTTTGTCCTCCTGACATCTCGTGGGGGAATTTGTTTAAGTACTCGTTGGAAAGACCCACGATGCCGAGCATCTCAGCTACTTTATCGAGCCTGTCCTTTTTATCCCCTATCCCGAAAACGTCCAAAGGACCTCTGACTATCTCGGCTACGCTCATCCTGGGATTCAGCGACGCATAAGGATCCTGGAATATCATCTGCATATCCTTCCTTATGGGTCTCATCTCCTTAAAACCGTAGTCTTTGATATTTTCTCCTTTGAATATGACGTCTCCGTCGGTTATGGAATGGATCTTCAGTATGGTCCTTCCCAGGGTGCTCTTGCCGCAGCCTGATTCTCCAACAAGGCCTAATACCTCTCCTTCGTGTACCGTGAAGGAAACGTCGTCAACGGCTTTAAGGACCAGGTTCTCCGATACCATCTTTCTCTTGACGGTGAAGTATTTTTTGAGATGTTCGACTTTTAAAAGTTCATTACTCATGGAATCTCACCTCCCCGCCTTCCAAATGCGCCAGATGGCATCTGACCTTTCTGCTTCCTATCTGTCTTAGATTTGGACGTTCCTGTCTGCACTTTTCCGTGCAGTACTGGCATCTGTCCGCGAATCTGCATCCTTTCTCAGCCATCTGAAGTGT
>CAZTHD010000377.1:0-1763 GCA_964613315.1 uncultured Oscillospiraceae bacterium
TGTTGATATCAGGGCAGATATGAAAGAATTGAGGATTAACCTTAGGGCTAGTCTTTTTGACACTATTCGGTGTCGGATTCAAGGTTGAAGCGAAGGCGGCTACAAAAACAGCTCCGCTTTTATCGTTTGAGGTCTTAGACTGGAGTGCATCAGATCCAATTATTAAGCTGAAGATGAAAGTGTTTAAGAATAATACAACATCTTCATTTCCAGAATCCTCAGATAAGCAAACAATAGGACAGCAAGCTAGTTACACTTATACCGTAACACTTGGAAAAACCACTACGTCCGGCTCTACAGGCTTGAATGGATACCAAAAAACAGTTGTTTTATCAAATGAAGCTGATGATACAACAACAAAACTCAAAGTTGGTTCAAGTGATCCTGAGACTATTACAGCAGACAAAGATAATATAGAGCTATTCTCATTAAATGCTAGTGAGTTTCGTAGTTTATTGAGTTCAGGTGAACACTCGATTACATTAACAATAGTAGCGCCACTTGGAGCAGATAATGATAATGTAAAAGGCAACATTCCAAATCTAGTCGCACCATCGGGGGGAACTGTAGAAGAATATAAAGTAACCATTCAATCAACAGGGCATCCCAGCACAACTCAGGTCTCCTTCACGCGGAATGGAACTGCAATTACTGGTGGAGCTATATATCTTCTTCCCGGCGAAGAGTCTGGAACTATAGCTGCGACTAAAACCGAAACTCCAATTTCATATATATTTACGTCTTTTAGTTTGAGTGGAAGTGGTGGATGCGAGAATTTAAACACTGATTATTCCGTCCCCAGTGCAACATTTAAAATGAAAACAATAGACTCTGGCGGTGCTACTGCTGATACTCTTACAGCCTCCTACTCGGCTGTGTCAGATACTTCCATTTCCGTTTCTGAAGGAAAAAAAGTATATCTTTCTAATTTTTTAGGTTCTATTGCAAACGTAGCTGTAACAAGTACCGGCAGTAATATTTCTCTAAATGTTCCCAGTACTTCACCTTATCCCACTTCAAGCGTTGAAATAAATGGTATAAGCGAAGGAACAACATCAACAATAAAAGCAAATGGCAATACATACACTGTCACAGTACTTCCAAAGCCAAAAGCGAGCGTATCCGGGGGGTCTTCAAGTAGTAGCGGGGCTATTTCGCTAGACGACGACTCTAAGTCCAGTTCGTCAAAAGCGCTATACTTTACAGTACCCAAACAGGTGGCATATGATAACTCGCTTAACGAAAAAGAAAGAAGCACCTCAATTAATCGAGCAAGAATCTATTTCAAGGGTGATGAGGAGAAGTATGTGGATAGAGATGTTGACAGCAGTTCCTCGTCCGGATCGCTCACCATCAAACAGTTGACAAAAATTCTCGGAGAAGTTTGTGATGGCTCCGGTGATGTAAAGATAACAGTATATCCTGGAGATTCTTCAAAAATATATAATGTACCATCAGATCCCAAAACTATATCCGTTCATAAGATCAAGCTTGATAGGAGTGGAGGTGCTACATATACTGTTAAACAGGGGGGTACTGAGATAATATCATCTTCCGACTCCACGGAAACATTCTATGCAATAGAAGGCTTGACATACAATATCAAATCCTCAGCCAAGAATAGTGGAGATAAATTCCAAAAATGGGATAATGACAATAACAAGAACTGGGACACAGCCGATGGTGGTGATTTTGAAGGTAACAAATCCAAAACTTTCAAGGCGGTATATGGAAATAGCAGTTCTTCCTCTTCATCCTCATCT
>CAZTHD010000378.1:0-1760 GCA_964613315.1 uncultured Oscillospiraceae bacterium
ACTCTTTGTCTACCTGTGCATAGAGATCCGTAGTGATGGCTATAGAATCTCCTTTTAGGAGCTCTACGGGGATCGATGCAGCATCCGGGATCGAACGCATATTATCTAAGGGATAATGGATATTTTTCAGGATCTCTTCGATCGACGACCAATACCCGGAATAATCGGTCCCTCCCATTGCTATGACAGTATAATCGCATATATCTTCAGGGGCGATATGTTTTTTACGTGCCAGTGGATGCGTTTTCGGCACCAATATCTTTGGAGCATATGTCTTTATGGTCGTGAATTTAAACACTCGCGTCTTTGTCATTTGTTTGGCGAAAGAGATAGCGAAGATGACATCATAGGTTCTGTCTATAAGGCCATTGATGACCCTGCTCGGCTCCTCCCTTGTGACGTTGAGGGTCACCTCAGGGTGATCGTTCTTGAACTGCTCTATGATAGGGAACAAATAAAAAGATCCGGGAACCGCATTGCCGTCACCCAGACGAAGAACGAATTGTTCCTCATGTTGCAGATCTCTTACACGATCCACAGATGTTGCAGCTCTTTTAAGTAGGCTCCTCCATTCCTTGGATAGTTTTATCCCTGCAGCCGTAAGGTATACCCGCTGCTTTTGGTTAAGAAACAGTTTAACTCCAATGGCATCTTCCAATGCATGGATGTTCCTGCTGACAGAGGCTGTAGTCATATGCAGCTCATCTGCAGTCCTGGTAAAATTCTCGTATTTTGCTGCAGTAAGGAAAACATCGATCTGTTGAAATGTTATTCCCCCTAAATCCTGTGAAATCATTTTTCTGCTCCTGTAAAATGAACTCCTTAAAGATCACCAGCTTCAATATAGACCCGGTGATCCAATATAGTGCGGAAGATGTAAAACGCATAAGAAATAGCAATGGTATGTCTCAAAGCTTGTTTGCGCTCTTTTTCGGTGTTACGAAAAAAACTGTCGAAGCCTGGGAAAACGGTACTAACGGTCTGTCAGGACCCGTAAGCAGATTTTTGAGCATTATAGATGATCAATATGAAAAAAGCTTCTTCGTCCATGAATAATACTATCTTCAGTACGTTGATAAACCTATAAAACTTTCCCTTAAATCTTTGTTATAAAGTCATCCTCTCCGGATCGATTCCATCCGGCATTGGTTCCGTCATATAGTCATCAGTAAGTAGACTCGATCCAAGATCGAATGATTTTTCAAGAGAATCCAAAGGCATGAGAATAACCATATCCCCTATCTTGGATATGACTACCTCATCCGTATCAAATCTGTATTGTTTCGGTAATCTCACCGCCTGACTGCGTCCGTTTGTAAATATTTTTGCTTTCTCCATACGATCCACCTCGTGATCATTTCTCCTCGTCTTTGTACTTGACGAGAGCATTAAGTTCCGTCTTGAATCTACTCTTCCTTAATGTATACCCTTTATATATCCTGTAGAAAGGCAGCAACGGCAATAGTGCCTTATGCTGATAAAAGAACGGGAATGAGTTCTTAACAGAGCTCATGGGTATAACGAGCCTGTGATATACGTACTTGAGCTTTGCAGCTAAACCGCCGCCCTCTTTTACGATGCTGTTCTTGACTCTGTTCTCAAGAGTTCCGTATGCTCCTGAAGATATGATGTATTCAAACATTTCAATGTCAGCCGCTGTCAGATCTTCTCCACCGAAAAGATGCTTGGATAGGGATCTGTTAGATTCTTCAAAAACCAGCATACTTATCTTTTCTAACTCTTTTGATATGTATCCCCAG
>CAZTHD010000379.1:0-1757 GCA_964613315.1 uncultured Oscillospiraceae bacterium
GATGCTGGGCAAGATAATGAGGAAAAAGAGGAACGGCAAAAGCCAGCATATGCTTCCACTTCACGCTGTCAAAGAAGCTCTTTCCTTTTACCAGCAGATAGACGTAAATAGGTATATAGAAAAGGATCTGTCCAGCTTCGTTTCCTACGAGCTTTGCAAAGGCCTCGTTTCCGAGAAGTTCCATGAATTTAGGATCGGAATGTACGCGAAGAACGCAAAGGACCGAAGCCAGCTGCCCTATTATGACCGAGAAGACGGTAACGAAGGTAGCCATCTTGTATCTGTATTCATAACGCTGCCTTGCCATCCAGAATATCTGGGATGGGCTGAAGATCATATGTATGAACATGACCACCATGTACTTGTTTTCCATGAGGAACTTTTCGGGCAGGAAACTCTTCGCCCCGAAGATGATCCCAAAGACTATGACTGTTGCGATATTGCATAGTATCAGACTTGAGGAGATGAATCTGTCCCTGTCGTCTCTATAGTCGTTGAGGCCTGAATTGAATATACCGCCCGAAGTCATACCGACAAGAGCAAAGACTTCAAGGATGGAGACCCATGAATTGTACTTTGTCAGCACTCCGTACTCTGTAGTCTCCATGATCCTCGTAAAAGCAGAGGTCGCCAAAAAGCTGACTCCTTTTAAAAAGAAGACAGAAAATGCGAATGCCACGGAGGACTTTACGGAGTCCGGCATATTCTTCCATTTTGACAGCAGTTTATTCATCAGCGATTTTCCAGCTTATGTTTGAAATTGATTATCTTTTCAGACAGTCTGTATCCTATCAGTTTCTTTATCTTCGTCTTGAACTTGACCCAGGGGCTGTGCCAGGATCCTGCGAAGTGGTGTATGGTATGAGAGTTTTCGGTACACTCTATTTTACCCGTAAGGTGGCTTTTGGGGCAAAACCAGTCCTTTGGATAGAGGGTAAAACCGTCCACAGTCTGCTTTTCGTTGTTCAAAACCAGCCCGTGCTTTAAGCAGTAGTCGGTGATCGTCACAACGTTTGTCGTTATATCGTAGCTTCCGTCCGGAAGGAGGAAATGCCTCGTGTCATAATCCTTAAGAAGCCCCGCAAAGAGCTCAAATCCCTTTTCACAGGCCATTATACCGGTGGGTATGGCATCTACGTCCTCGAAGCCTGAAAAAGCTCTCTCAGAGAGGAATCCATCGAGGGGCTTGAGTACTTCGACATCCGTGTCCATATATATGCCGCCGTACTCTACAAGTACTTTGAGCCTTGCATAATCGGAGACGAAGGCCCATTTCTTAGCGGCGTAGGCTTCCTTTATATAGTCGTTTTGTTCAACGTCGAAATTGCTTTCGTTCCATTCGATTATCTCGTAGTCCGGGCAGTATTTTTTCCAGGACTCTATGCACTTTTTTGCGTCTTCGGGAAGAGGATTCCCGCCGAACCAGATGTAATGTATAGTCTTCGGTATCATTCTATACTCCTCCCTTCAGCTTGTTCAGAAGGAAAAGACAACCGGGTCCGAAACAAAGAGCAAGGGCAGCTACCTTGTTTTTGAACCTGGTGTTTTTATCGAATATCATCTCAAATCTGACTGACCTTAAATAGCCACAGATCTTATCGTAAACTTCAGTGTCAGTCTTTTTTAGGTCCTTTGTCTTGAGAAGGACCTGGCAGTAATCACTGAACTTTTTGGACTTGGCAGCGCTGACTGCGGCAGGGAAATTCTCCTCGCAAAAGCTTAGGAGATTATCTGCCGCTTCTATCTCGTCCATGCTG
>CAZTHD010000380.1:0-1749 GCA_964613315.1 uncultured Oscillospiraceae bacterium
ATCAAGATACCCCATCACGGAGGAGAAGATGAGCTCATGGATGAGCTCATAGAAAGAACAAGCCCTGATTATGCGGTCATTACTTGTTCAGATGATGAACCTGATACAAGCGATACAGAAAATATACTTAGTGATGCTTCGATCACAACATTTAAAACTTCAGTTGCTCCGGTGTATGTCAAATGCACTGAAAACAGCCTGAGCATTGAATATGTAAGTTGAAAATAGTCCATGATCATCTCAAGGATCATGGGCTATTTCGTTATCTTGAATATAAGTGACATGCTGACCCGGCCCCTATAGGCCGGGCCCGTCCTTATTCAGGCATATTGTTTTTTATGAAAGATATACTCTCCTTTGGAAGGTCTGAAATACTCAGGAACCGGAAACGTAGAGCTCGCAGGAGCTCTCCATGATCTTCTCGTATCCTGTCTCTGTGACAATGTAGGACTCGCCCCAGAAAATGCCGTTCTTCACCTGATCGCTAACTACCGTCGGATGGAGTATCACGCACATACCCGGAGTCAGGAGCCTCTGGTTGTTTAAGGAAACTCTTTCTTCGTTGAGATCCACGGCGCAGATATGGCCTATCGGCTCTCTTACCCTGTACCCTTCAGACTCCGCATACTTGTACATCTCTTGTACCATCTCGCTTATGGGAAGCCCTGCTCTCATGACTTTCTTGCCCGCTTCGATAGCGCCTCTTGTGACTCTTACGAACTCTGAAAGATCGGGGTTTGGCGCTCCTACGCTTATGGTACGGACTATCTGCGTCCAGTATCCGTTGTACTTAGGCGTCATCTCGAATGCAACACAGTCCCCTTTAGAAAGAACGTTGTCTATGGAAGAGGTGTGATGAAGGAGCTGCATGGTGTTGTTCTCTATGGAGAATCTTCCGGACGATACGAGCATGAAAGACTGCTCCATACCCATCTTCTGCATCACGTAGTTGCCGGCTGCAACTATCTCGCTTTCCTTTGCTCCGGGCGCTGCAGCTTCGCACATGGCTGCATAACCTGCATCGGCTATCTTTGCGCAGATGCGCTGGGTCTCTATCTCCTCTAAGCTCTTTACAGTTCTAAGAGCAAAAACCTGATCGGATACATCTACGAATTCAAGTCCCGGTATATATTCCAGCATCTGATGTTTCCATTTGGACGGAAGTACGTCCATTAGAACTCCTATCCTGCCTTTAGTTATACCTCTTGATTTTAGGATCTCAGCAGCACCTGCCACCTGATCCCTGTTTATGACTGCTTCCTTTACAAAGCTTTCTTTGTAGAAGGTCTGCCTCTCGTTCTCGTCCTTTGCTACGCCTATCAGATCGCCTTGCGGTGTAATTATGGCTCCTGCTACGTAGAAGGATACGCGGCAATCCGTGAAATATCTGTAGCATCCGAAATCGTTTGTAGCTACAGTTCCGTTTCCGGTGATCCAGATAGCCTGAAGATCTTCTTCTTTGATGAGACCTGCTGTCGCATCAAGTCTTCTTTGTCTTTCTTTTTCACTGAACATTGCTATCCCTCCTTAAACCCTGAGCAGCTCTGTGCTGCTCTCATTCAGTCTGACCGCTCCGTCTTTAGTCACGAGGTAAGTATCTCCCCAGAAGAAGCAGTTCTCTTCTCCTTCGGGAAGGAGCGTTGGATGAAGCACGACTACGCTGTTTTCTATGAGCTCGAGATCGCTGCCAAGGCCGTCTCCCCCTTCATCGAGGTCAAGACCTACCACGGGTCCGAACGGAAGCGCTTT
>CAZTHD010000381.1:0-1736 GCA_964613315.1 uncultured Oscillospiraceae bacterium
TCTGCTTTTGTGGCATAGGCCTCTGCCAGGCTGTAAATATTATCTGCAACATAGTTTTTCTGTTCCTCATATACTTCAAGGTCGATCAGATCATCAAAGTTTTTTGTATCGACCTTGACGAGTCGGACATTTTTCTCTTCTTTATTCATTTGGGTTCTCCCCTTTCAGTGTCGTCCCTCAACCAAACTCAATCCACATAAATAGCTTGTAGAATAATGAGCTTTGTCTTCATTCCATCACTTCTCATATGCAAATTCTTGAATTTACGGAGCTCCCTGCAAACGAGAATTTGTCGGGATGCTGCTAATACGCGAATATATGATATCTCCACATATTCCAGCTTAACGCTTATAGTTTCTTTCCCTCACTGTCATAAAAAGTCATACCACCGTTGACGAAGACCATATCGCTGATGTCAGTCTTGAGGGCAAAAGTCTTATCTCCCAGCGGATACAGCTTTTCCACGGACACTTCTTTATCCTTCTGGCTGAAAACCGCGAACAGATCGCCGTCCTTCATCTGCACGTTGATCTTGTAGTCTTCCCATTCGTAAGTGCCGCAGAATCCGTTCCAGTCACTTCTGTCGGGGTTTTGGAGCGCAAGCTCCTCGACAGTTTTTAATGGCTCGGGCTCTTTGCCCCTGACGATCGCTTCCATGCCTTCCCGGAATCCCATATATGCTTTGGCATCCACACAATCGCGGCAGTTTAAGATCACGAGCACTTTGTCCGCGTCGACAAAGCGTTCAAACCAGGTGCGAAGCCCCGGCATGCCACCGCTGTGGCAGACGATCAATCCATCCTTTGGATCATTCAGCACGCCCCAGCCCAGTCCATAGTTTGTTTTTCCAATAAGATCATCGTCAACTACCAGTTCTCCGTTCGAGAGTCTTGTAGGAGCGTACATTTCTGCCTGTTCATCTTTCGTAAGGACCGTTTCCTCGTGCAGCGCTCTGTCCCAGGCAAACATGTCGAAGATGGTTGTGTACGCATAGTCGCAGCCGTTAAGGCCGTCAGAGCCGACCACGTATCCTCTGTCTTCTTCCGAGATATCCGAGGGAACATAACTGTCGTTTTCCAGGATCATATTGCGGGTAAAACGGTCGGAGGGCCTCCCATCCCGGCGGGTGTGGAGGATCGCGGTATCCTTCATACCGGCGGGCTCGAAGAGATTCTTTTTGAGGAAGTCCTCAAACCTGATGCCGGAGACTTTTTCCACCGCATTGGCGATCAGGCAGTATCCGACGTCCGTGTACCGGAACTTTTCACCTGGAGCACAGGCAGCCGGCTTACTGCTTTCGCAGATGAAGCGCAGGATCTCGCTGCACGCCGGGATCCTGTTTTCCTTTTCCAGAACCGGGACGACCCAATCTGAGGTGTAGAAATCATCGGGCATACCGCTTGTATGGGTCAGAAGATGGCGGATCGTCACGCCCTGATACGGATATTCAGGAAAGAGATTCGTGTACTCGTCGTCAAGTCTGAGTTTGCCTTCTCTGACAAGGAGCATGACAGCTGCTGCCGTAAATTGTATGGTGATCGAGGCCATTTCAAAGATGCTGTCCTCCTGCATCGGCAGTGTATCCTCCGCATCTCGAAAGCCGAGCGTGCCTTTACTGATGATCTCTCCGTTCTCGGCGTAAAGCCATGTGCCGTTGAATACGCCCTTTTCGTATGCTTCACGGACAAGGTTTTCCATAGTGGTCTTTTTATCCATGATCAAATTCTCCTCACAGC
>CAZTHD010000382.1:0-1735 GCA_964613315.1 uncultured Oscillospiraceae bacterium
CTACTATGGTAGCCTCGGGAAGGCGGGAGTCTATGAGCTCTTTTACCCAGGGCCATGGGATGATGTTTGGTCCTTCGGCTTCTCCTGTGTGCAGCTTTATGGCAACCTTTCCACAAAGGACGGATGCCACTTTGTCATAGATCTTTCTCATTCCTTCCTCAGAAAGATCTCTTGTGAAAAATACTATGGATTCTTCTCCCGTTCTCTTTTCATAGGGGATATATACGTTGCCGTCCTTACCGGGCACTTTTTCTTTATTCATTGTTTTCCTCCGCTTCTGTAACTAAATAGTGTACAGTATATAATAACATAAAACAGCCCTTTGTTGAAACCATGCTTTAACAGATGCGATCCCGTTCTTTCACTGATCCGGCAGCTTTTCTTTGATGAGAGATGCTGCCTTTTCAATGCCTGCTCCGTTGAGATGGACCCTGTCGGAATGGAAGAGCGAAGGATCGTTTTCAAAGCTAAGACCTAGATCTATGAAGTGCACGTTATCAGGAAGGCCGGGGCCTAAGTCCTTTGGGCTTTCCAAAGAAATGAGATAGAGTTCTCTTTCTTTAAGCAGCTCCGAGAGTTCTTTGAGCTCCGTTTCCGTAAGAAAGTCTTCGCGGGCAAGGACTGCGACTGTCTTCGGAAGCGAGTTGTCACCAAGGTCGTCTAAGAGCCTTGCCTTTAGATCGCTGAAGGAAACAGGATTTTCAAGGGAGAGGAAGAGGGCCTTTTCGAATCTTTCGATAAGCCCGGAGCGAAGGCTTGCGAGGAGCTCCCCTCCGTAAAAGCTGACCTTTCCTTTTTCATCTTCTTCGTGGGCATCGAGGACTGCCTGCCTCTCCTTTTCGTATTGATCCTTGTACCAGCTGTGGACAGCGTCGTAAATATATCTAGAATAGAAATATGCGCCGTCCCAGGTCAGATGTATGCCGTCTTCTATGAACCACCCGGGGTGGCCTTGAGAAAGAACTTCCCAGTCTATTAGGTGAAGGTTGTCATAGGCTGCACACATTTCCCTTATGCCGCCGTTGCAGTGGACGCTGTAGCTGTTGTCGTTGGTCACCGTGAGCCAGAATACCTGTATGCCGTTCGCCTTTGCATAGCTTGCTATATCGTACATCTGGGGTTCCCATAGCCCTCCGTTGGACCCTATATGTATAACCACTGCGCTGTCTAAGATCCCGTTTGCTTTCATACTTGCCATGATGTCCCTTACGTAAAGTCCCGGCCTGCTTATGACCGCATCGCAGTAGAAATTGTCGAATACAGAATAAAGGGCGGAACTTCCTCCCAGCATAGTCGAATCTCCTATGCCGCAGACTCTGACTTTTTTAGCTGCTTTTTCGGCATAGTCCCCGTCTTCATACTTTGAGAGAACTTCGTCCCATTTGTCGTTTTCTTCCTTGAGCGTGTCAAGATAGGCCTGCTGCCTTTCCGCAAGGACCTGCTCTTCCGCCGCTAATTGTTCTTTCAGAGCGTTCATTTCCTTTGTATGATCCTTTTCAAGTGCGTAAAGCACTCCCCCGTAGACCGTGGTGAAACCAAGGCATACGCAAAGGAGTATGAGGAGGGGGTGAGAATCTTTGCTGACATTTAGCAGTTTATGAAGAAGAGCCGCTATGATGAGGGTCATCATCAGGGTATATGCTAAAGTACCTGCGGGCGTGAGGGACCCTTTAAGGATGGCTGGCGCAGCTATCATCAAAGGGTAGTGGACAAGGTATATCTCGTAGGATATGGA
>CAZTHD010000383.1:0-1733 GCA_964613315.1 uncultured Oscillospiraceae bacterium
AAGGTCCTTAATGAGTCAGGATTTGAACCAACTGAAGGGCAGGCAAAATGCTTAATGGAAATAGAAGAGCTTATCCAGAGCGGAAGAAGACTTGACGGTATAGTTCTTGCGAACGTAGGCGCTGGTAAAACTTACCTTTGCCAGCTTGTAGCAGCCGATATTATAGGTGGAGGAGGCCAGGCCGCTATCATGGCCCCGACATCAGCCCTTGCTAAGCAGCATTTCAGCGATTTTAAAGATCTTTTTGAGCCTCTTGGCATTCATGTAGCATTCCTTGCCTCCGATACAAAAGGGAAAGATAAAAAAAGGGCACTTGAAGAGATCAGATCGGGCGCAGCAAGGATCGTTATAGGTACCCACAGCCTTATTTCAGATGATGTTATCTATAAGGACTTAAGACTCGTTGTCATAGATGAGGAGCAAAGATTCGGCGTAGAGCAGAAGGATAAGCTCATAAACAAAGGTCAGCCTGGTTGTCACAGCCTTATGCTCACTGCCACACCGATCCCAAAAACCCTTACGGCAGCTCTTCATGGAAACATTCAGCAGTACGAAATCCATTCGATGCCTAAAGGAAGGCTTCCTATCGCGACAGGAGTTGCAAAATCTCAAGGAGGTATGACTGCAAGGGAAAGGACTGCCCGTTTTATCTTTAAGCAGGTACAAGCTGGGCACCAGGCGTATATAGTGTGTCCGATGATAGAGGATAACGACAGCATGGATGGCGTCTTATCTATAGAAGAAGCTTCCAGAGTATATCACGGTCTCCTGGACCCATATGGAGTGAAGACCGAGACTCTTACAGGTAGAGATAAAAAGGAAGATATAGACGCAGTGATGCAGAGGTTTAAAGATGGAGATGTGGACGTGCTACTTTGCACCACTGTCGTTGAGGTCGGTATAAACAACCCAAATGCCACGGTAATGGTCATAGAAAATGCGGAAAGGTTTGGCCTTTCACAGCTTCATCAATTAAGAGGAAGGGTGGGAAGAAGCAGCATTCAAAGCTATTGCGTCCTTATATCAGAAGCTGGAGAAGACAATCCTAGACTTAAAGCTCTTTGTGAATCTGGTGACGGTTTCTATTTAGCCGAAAAGGATCTTGATCTAAGGGGCGGAGGAGATCTGGTTGGGACTCGGCAGTCTGGAGGGAACCGGATGATAGGCCTGATCATGGAGAATCGAACCCTTTACGACAGAGCAAGAAAAGTAGCGAATTATCTTCTTGATACAGGGGAAGAACCTGAGTTTGAAAGCGTCGATGAAGGGGAAAAGTACGAATAAGAACGAAGCAAACAATGCGCGAAGATCGTGTCGTAAACACGGAAGGGATAACTAATGTATGACAGAAACGAGGGATGAATTAAAGAATGCGGTTGGTCAAACCATCAAAAATATAAGAATCAAAAAGGGCTTATCTCAAGATGTATTGAGCGGATTATCTGATCTTGATCGATCTCATTTAACAAAGATTGAATCCGGGAAAAAACTGCCGAATCTTGAAACAATCTGGAAAATTGCAAATGCGGTAGAAATAGACCCGTCGAATTTGATTTCTTTAGTTGAACGTCAGATTAGTAGTAAAGATATGATATAATTCTCTAAAACACAAAACCAGTAAACCTTTGAGAATGATGTCAATGTACAAGATCACTTACGACAATGTCATATCTATAGCAAGAACAGAAGAGGAGCTTTTTGATAAGCTCGTAAGGAGACTTTGCTTCCTGCAT
>CAZTHD010000384.1:0-1707 GCA_964613315.1 uncultured Oscillospiraceae bacterium
TAAGTGTACCGGTCTTATCAGAGCATATGATCTGTGTGCATCCAAGTGTTTCTACAGCTGTGAGCTTTCTTATGAGAGCCTGTCTCTTTGACATTGCTGTAACGCCAATGGAGAGGATGATCGTAACAACTGCGGGAAGTCCTTCGGGAATAGCTGCAACTGCAAGTGCTATTGCGGCTATGAACGTATCAAGCGAGGTTTCTCCAAGCATCTTCCAGGAGAAAGGCTCATTGCTTAAGAATACTCCTTCAATTATTCCAACTGCAAATACTACAACGCAGATTATGATGACGAGCTTTGTAAGGAATACAGAAAGTTCCGCCATCTTTTTCTGAAGAGGTGTCTGTTCCTTTTCAGACTGGGAAAGGGCATCTGCAATCTTACCCATCTCGGTATCCATTCCAGTACTTACGACGACGGCTTTTCCTCTGCCGTATACAATGGTGGAACCGCTGTAGATCATGTTCTTTCTGTCACCAAGGGGAACTTCATCCTCGTCTTTGCACATAAGTACATTGACGACTTTAGTAACAGGAAGAGACTCTCCGGTAAGGGCTGCTTCCTCTGCTTTCATACTGTAGGACTCAAGAACTCTGCAGTCTGCAGGAACGGCGTCTCCGGCTTCAAGGATGATTATGTCGCCGACTACAACGTCTTCACTTTTTAGGACGACGACTTTTCCATCTCTCAATACTTTTGACGTAGCAGCTGTCATTTGCATAAGAGCATCCATGGCAGCTTCTGCCTTATTTTCCTGGACAAGGCTCATTATCGTATTGATGATGACCACAGCCAGGATGACGATAACGTCTGCAAAATCTTTTGCAGTAAATTTACCGCCGGTTTCGAGCACCGTAACGACTGCCTGGATAACGGCTGCGACCAGCAACATAATGATCATCGGGTCTGCCAGCGTACGGATAAACTTTTTGAAAAGACTTTCTTTCTCAGCCTCTTTAAGTTTATTCTTTCCGTTTTCCTTCAGTCTTCTTTCGGCTTCTTCGGAACTAAGTCCGTTGACTGAAGACGACTTTACGTCTTTCAATACTTGTTGGGCTTCTTCTGAATAAAACTTCACTTTTTTGATAACCTCCGTTAAAAGTGTTTTTACCTGAAAAAAACAGGCAACAACACTGTGCCTGAATCGTAAATATATTAGAATCACGCACAGCAAAAACTATACGTGAGTCTCGCAAATTAGAGCAAGCCAGGACGATGCCGGGATTGTTGAACCTGCTGCATCCAAATAGGGATGTTAGCTACTCCCTCACTTCGAGATATTATACTACATTATATTTTATCTGAAAACACTAAAATTTCATTTGTGTATTCCTGCTTATTTTGTTTTTCAAATACTTTTACTTATCTTTCAAGTATTCTTTTAGCTATCTTTCAAGCTATCTTTCGCTTTAAATTATTTTATCCGAACAGGCTATTTTAAATGACATTATATCTCTTGACATTAAGATATATTTGTATTAATATTAATAATACAAAAAGTGAGGGTAAATATGTTAATAACATTTGATTTTCAAAGTGAAGTACCTCTTTATCTGCAGCTTCGCAATCAAGTAGTAATTGCGATCTCTAAAGGTGTATTAAAGCCCGGCGATCATCTGCCTACGGTCAGGGCTCTTTCGGATGAAAGCGGGGTCAATGCAATGACTATAAGCAAGGCCTATCAGTTGATGAAACAAGAAGGATATA
>CAZTHD010000385.1:0-1701 GCA_964613315.1 uncultured Oscillospiraceae bacterium
CTCATAGGATACTCTGATAGAAAGGTTTCCGGGAAATCCCTGATCTCCATCGACAGATACGATCGAAAACTCGACAGAGCATGCATCACTCTCGTCATTTGTTACTATACCGTAAAAGTCATACATCTCAGCGCGCCATTCTCTGGTCTGGAGACGATCCTTTCCTCCGTGTAGAGTGTTGCCATTCTCGTTCACAACAAGCTGGTACATGGTATCGCCGATAGAAAACCGGCCTTTCGCTATCCTGTTGGCATATCTTCCGACAGTGACGCCTTTGGTAGCTATGAGATCTTTGCCATACCACAGTTCGTGTACGGCAGCACCTTTTTTGCTTAGGATCAATTTGATTCCGTTGTTATTCTTTAATGTGATCATTTCACTCTCTTTAAAGTAATTTTGTTGATTTAATTATTATCTTTATTTTGTAGCACTATTCTAGCTTTTTCGGAATACTTCCGGGCTCTTTCCATATCACCGTTTTTTTCGTAAAGCTCGGATAGTGCAGTGATCGCATCATAATTTGAAGGGTTCAGTTCAAGCACCTTCAAATAACCCTCTATCGCCTCTTCATCGTGTCCGAGATTCTCGTAAGCGACAGCAAGGTAGAAATGAAGCGGCCACCACTTATTATACTTCGTGTGAGTATACGGTTCAAGGATAGAAAGAGCCTCGGTTATTTTTCCCGAAATGAGAAGATCTTTCGCTTCTTCGAGTTTTACAGGATCTTCAAGTTCATCGAGACGATATTTGACTTCTTTTATGTCTTCTTCTGATTGCCCTTCACAATTGGCCATGTAATGTTTGAAAGCTAGTTTTGCCTTAGTATAGGAACCCGCATTCAGATATGCATAGCCAAGGAAATACCAGGCAGGAGCGAATTCGGGATGTATGTTCGTGATCTGAGCGAAATACTCATTTGTTTCTGCTTTCAATGCAGTGATGAGCTCTGTTTCATCGCTTCCCTCAAGTGACTGATACCAAATACGGCAGCCGTTTGCGTAGCAGTACATTGGTTTAAGCCCTGAAGGATCGAGAAGAAGCGCTGCTCTCAGATAGCAAAGCGCCTTTCTTGGAGCTTTTGTACCAAGAAGATCTTCTGCTTTGGTGCAAAACACGTTCACGAGTTTTTCATCGAATAATTTCCTCAGATAATGGATATAAAAATCCTTGTATTTGAATTCTGTATCTGCACCAAGAACAAGCGCCATATTATCGGCAATTTTGGTCGTTGTAAGACCTCCCGATGTTAAATCCCTAAGATCCTCCTGTTTTATGGGGATGGGTACTTCAACAAGAAAGCCAAGATCGCTGCTGACGAGAAAATCTTCGTTGAGTTCTGTAAAAAGGAAGTCCTTGATTTCACTTGTAAGGTATTGTTTAAGATCCGTCATACTACATTTTTTCGGGGGCTTTGATCCCCAGGAGCCTGAGCCCGTTCGCAATGACCTGCTTGCTGGCATAGGTCAGAGCCAGTTTAGCGTTCCTCTCAGCCTCATCATCAACTATGATGTGCTCATCATGATAAAATTTATTGAAGCTCTGGGCTATATCGATAATAGACCTCGTTACAGTTGAAGGCTCGTTATCTTCCATCGATTTTTCCACTGCCTCAGGGAAGGCATAAAGTTCCTTGATCAGTTCAGACGCAGCATCACCGGAAAGATATGAGTAGTCCAGTTTTGAAACATCTACTTTATTTGG
>CAZTHD010000386.1:0-1700 GCA_964613315.1 uncultured Oscillospiraceae bacterium
GGGATACGGGTCAATGCCTTATGTCCGGCCTCTACGAGGACCCCGATGCTGGAAGGATTCTTTACCGACTACGGTCTTCCTTTGAATCAGGAGAACGTCTTTAAGGTCACACACTTCGATTCTCTATTGGAGATCGAAGATGTCGGAGAAGCTGCCTGCAATGTCCTGGAATGGGAGGATCCGGAGCCGACCGGAAAGGCTTATCTGCTGATATACAAAGAAGACTGCATGAGACTCAAAGACGGCCACGTGCAGGAACTGGCTATACATAACTACCACCCGTGAGAACGGGTGGTTTTCTCTAAGCCTGTAAGGCTTGAGGTTCTTCGCTGCGTCTCAAGGCGCTGCCTGAGCGAAGGGAGTTCAGGCTCCATAGCGTATTACCTCTGTGGCAGTCTGCTCCTAAAGGAGCTTTGTCTGTGAAGGCTTCCCGAACGGATCTTCATATTCCTTCACACTGAGCCTGTCCAGAGCTATGTCGGCTTTTTCCTGGTCCTGGACATATTTGATTACCGTCGCTTCGTTGAGTCCGACCGTCGAGACATAATAGCCTTCCGCCCAGAACTTCCGGTTGCCGAATCTGTATTTCAGATTGGCGTGGTTTTCGAAAATCATCAGGGAGGACTTTCCCTTCAGATATCCCATGAAGCTCGAGACCGACATCTTCGGAGGGATAGAGAGCACCAGATGCACGTGATCGGGCATCATGTGCCCTTCGATGATCTCTACGCCCTTGTATCTGCACAGGGTGCTGATATATCCGGAGATATCCTTTCTCAGCTGATTGTAGATCACCTTGCGGCGGTACTTGGGTATGAAGACGATGTGATATTTGCACATCCAGCGGGTATGAGCTAAAGAGTTATGCTGATTTGCCATATAATATGAGTGTCACCTTTCCTTTCTTCCAATAGAGCCTGAACACCTCTATTGTAAGGAAAGGTGACACTTTTGTTTAACTCCTGACGCGTACCCGCATAGCGGGTAGTGTTCGTTCCTCGCGGAACAGTGTAAACACTCTATATAAGACCTCCCAAACGGGAGGTCTTTTTTCTTGACCGTGAAAGTATACTGATAAACTGAATGATTACATGGAAGATCTTGAAATAAAAGCAGGATCTTTTTCTATGTTCCGTCTGTGTTTTATAGGATTGATTGCAATTTACGCAGAAGAAAAACTCCCGCTATTTGATGAGAAATCAAGTTGCTCGATCAGTTGTTTTTTCTTCGAATTTATAATGCTTTGCAGCATTTAAATGAATTTCTAAAAAAACTTTTCTCAGTCAGATGGATTAAGATCATCTGAATGAGAAAAGGAATTAGAAATCCGAGAAAAAAGAAGCAAAATAACGATCTGTCAGATCTCTTCCCCTGCTTTGATTCTTTTTATTAAATCTTTATGAGATTTAGCAATCTTTATATCCAGATCATCCAGATACATATCATTAGCTTTTTTGGCGATTTTACCGAAAATATATCCGAACAGGAATGTCAGAATCGCCAGTCCCATAGCTGCAATTGAGCCGGTTTGCTGAAGAGTGAGGAAAGTTATAAATGAATAAGCCAGCAGGGCGATACTCACTACCTTTACAACTAAAGATAATACAGTGACATAGAAGATAGAATAGCTTTTGCCTTTAATTATGATCTCGTCTCCACGCAATGTCCAATATTCTTTTTCACTGTTATTTGTCATGCTT
>CAZTHD010000387.1:0-1665 GCA_964613315.1 uncultured Oscillospiraceae bacterium
CAAGGACCTTCTTTGCCTTGGGGAGCCTTCCCGCAGGCTGGGACACATAAAGTGCGGCGGTCTCTTTTCCGGGCAAATCGCCGGTGTTCCTTACGGTAATATCGACCGCTCCGCGCGATAAAGCCTTTACATCACAGGAGAAAGACGTGTAGCTCAGGCCGTAACCGAAGGGCCAGAGCAGCTTTTCCGGATAATCGCCGAAATACCTGTAGCCCACGAATATATCCTCTTCGTATTCGTTGTATTCTGTCCCGCCGAAATTTGCGCTCGACGGATAATCTTCGTAATTCCTCGCTATGGAGCAGGGAAGTTTTCCGCAGGGAGACAGCTTTCCGTAAAGAACGTCGCAGACCGCGTTTCCGCTTTCCATCCCGCCGAGCCATGCTATCAGTATGGCGGAAATTTTATCCCCGTACTTTTCGGTCCAGGACATGTCTATGATGTTCCCTATATTCATCACCACCACGGTCTTTCTGAAAGCGGCAGTCACGGCATCCAGCATGGCCGTCTCTTCGTCTGTCAGGTAGTAGCTGCCTTTGGTGAGGGTGTTCTCTCTGTCTTCACCGGCTGCCCTTCCGATCACGACGACGGCGGTATCAGACCCTTGCGCAGCTTTCCCGGCAAGATCATCTCCAAGAGGCATCTCCGGCTGGCTGTAGGGCCAATGTCCCCACCAGCCGTGGTAGGCTTCATTTGCCGGCATTTTCGTCCAGTTTTCATAGACGGAAGCAAGCTCTTCGTCGTATGCTGCGCCGGCGTTTTTGAGACCTTCCATAAGATCTACGCTGTATGGAGCATGGACGTCTCCGCCGCTTCCGTAGCCCACGTAGAACCAGTCCAGCAGGCAGCGTCCGAAGACTGCGACGGGCTTTTCCTTATCGAGAGGCAGGGCTCCGTCGTTTTTCAGAAGCACGCAGCTTTCGGCCCCTGCCTGCCTTACGAGCTCCGGCATGCCCGGCGTTATATACTTTTCTCCCGATGCGGAGGTCTCCTCCTGCATCAGACCGCTTCCCATCACCAGATCGAGACCCTTCTGGAGGAGGGCGGTCATTTTTCTTTTTACGATATTCATGGCTTTTCCTTGGATCGATTTGACTTATGTTAAACTTACAGTATAATTATACCAACACGATGTTGTTTTTATCAACCATCAGTTGCAGTAATAACTGTCAATATATCAACACTGTACAGAAAAGTGTGGACTTAATAAAAAGAATATGAATACAAAAAACAACCAGCGTTCACGCATCACAAAGCTCCTCATAAAGCAGGCATTCTTAAGCCTCATGCACACCAAGCAGACCGGGAAGATCAGCGTCACCGACATCTGCTCCGCCGCGGAGATAAACCGCAGCACTTTCTATCAGCACTTCGATGATCCCAACAGCGTTCTGATGGAACTGGAGGACGATGCCATATCCCAGGTAAGCGAGTATCTTGTGTCCATAGGCTCTTCAAACACGGCCCATTCGGATGCAAAAAGCTACCTGATGTCGTTCCTGCGCTTCATAAAGAAAAACGACGACCTGTTCCGAACCTTCCTCATAGAAAACAGCGACCCCCATTTCAGAAGAAAGCTCTTTGACCTGGCAAGCACCATGACTCTCAGCGCCTTTGACGTGAGGATGGATGAAAAGATCAAGGAAAGCGTCTACAGGTTCCTTA
>CAZTHD010000388.1:0-1662 GCA_964613315.1 uncultured Oscillospiraceae bacterium
AGACTACTACGACAGAGCGTATTCTTTTCTACACCGGAAAGACCCATAAGATCGGCGAGACCCACGACGGTACTGCCACTATGGACTGGATGGAGCAGGAACAGGAGCGTGGTATCACTATTACCTCTGCAGCCACGACGTGTCAGTGGAAAAACACAAGGATCAACATCATTGACACTCCGGGCCACGTAGACTTTACCGTAGAGGTCGAAAGATCTTTAAGAGTGCTTGACGGTGCAGTAACGGTACTCTGCGCAAAGGGCGGAGTCGAGCCTCAGTCCGAAACAGTCTGGAGACAGGCTGAAAAGTACGGCGTACCGAGGATGATTTTCATCAACAAGATGGATATCACCGGCGCTGATTTCTATCATGTCATGGACATGATAAAGGAAAGACTCCATGCGCCTGCTGTCGCAGTCCAGCTCCCTGTCGGAGCCGAAGGCGATTTCAAGGGCGAAGTTGATCTTATCAAAATGAAGGCCGAGATCTATGAGGACGACCTTGGCACAGTCATCGACGAGTTCGAGATCCCTGCAGACATGCTTGAAAAAGCAAACGAATACAGAGACAAGCTCCTGGATTTCGTAGCAGGTTACGACGAAGATCTTATGGTGAAATACCTCGAAGGAGAGGAGATCACCGAGGCTGAGATCAAGTCAGTTCTCCGCAAGATGACCATTGCCGGAGAGGCAGTCCCCGTTCTTTGCGGGTCAGCCTACAAGAATAAGGGAGTACAGCTGCTCCTCGACGGTATAGTAGATTACATGCCGTCTCCTGTAGACATTCCCCCGATCAAAGGTATCGTGCCTAAATTCGACAGAGAAGAGGAGAGACATTCCAGCGATAAGGAGCCTTTTGCTGCTCTTGCATTCAAGATCATGGCAGACCCCTTCGTAGGAAAACTCGCATTCTTCAGAGTATATTCGGGAACACTCGAGACCGGTTCCTACGTCTACAATTCCGTTAAGGGAAAGAAAGAACGTATGGGACGTATACTGCAGATGCACGCAAACCACAGAGAAGAGATCGATGCGGTATATGCAGGCGACATCGCTGCAGTAGTCGGACTCAAGGATACCACCACAGGAGATACTCTCTGTGACGAAAAGCACCCGATCGTACTCGAATCCATGGAATTCCCCGATCCTGTCATACAGATAGCCATAGAGCCAAAGACCAAGGCCGGTCTTGAGAAAATGGGTATAGCTCTTGCAAAACTTGCAGAAGAAGACCCGACCTTCAAGACCTACACAGACCCTGATACAGGCCAGACTATCATAGCTGGAATGGGAGAGCTCCATCTGGAGATCATAGTAGACAGACTGCTCCGTGAGTTCAAGGTCGAAGCCAACGTAGGTAAACCCCAGGTTTCCTACAAGGAGACCATCACACAGGAAGCTGTCGAAGAATACAGATACGTCAAGCAGTCCGGAGGACACGGTCAGTACGGTCACGTCAAGATCCGTGTCTACCCGAGAGAAAAGGGATCCGGCTACGAATTCGTCAACAAGATCGTCGGCGGTGTCATTCCCAAGGAATACATCCCCAAGATCGACGAGGGTATCCAGGAAGCCATGCAAAACGGTCCTCTCGCAGGATATCAGGTGGTGGACATGGGCGTAGAGCTGTTTGACGGTTCTTATCACGAAGTAGACTCATCGG
>CAZTHD010000389.1:0-1660 GCA_964613315.1 uncultured Oscillospiraceae bacterium
ATCTTTTACAAACGTGTTCCAATACGATTTTCGGCATTTTAGTTACCTCCTACGCCCTTATCGATGCTCGCGCCTGTCAGTTTGTTGACAACGAACTGAATGACGAGAACGAATACGATAATGAGCAGATTTATTGCGTTGCTTGCCTGGGAAAGTCCGGTCCTGCTGTACTCTGAAAGTACCGTCGTAACAAGAGTTGTATAGCTTGCTGCGAGAAGTACGAATAGAGACATCTCTCTCATGCAGGAGATGAAGGGCAGCAGATATCCGGAGATGAAGCTTGATTTCTGGATCGGGAAGAGGACTCTCGTCATCCTCTTGAGCCACGGAACGCCTATGATAATGGCAGCTTCTTCGATCTCTCCCGAAAGCTGCAGCATGGCGCTTGTTCCTGTCCTTGATGCGAAAGGCATAAACTTGATGGAACCTACCAGTATGAGCAGGAAGAAGGATCCGTCGAGCCAGGTGAATCCCTTAGTGTAGGACAGAGCCAGATATACGGCTCCGAAACTCATGGACGGGATCAGATACGGCAGGAATGCAAGATCTGAGACCGTTGTGGCAAGCTTCGAATTTCTCTTTCTTGCAACGGCGTAACCGATCAGAAGTCCGAAGGTACCTGCGACCAGGGACACTATGATGGAGAGGAGAAGGCTCCTGCCCATTGCCTTCCACATGATGGAACTCCTGAGTATACCTATGGTATCGCCCTTGTTGCTTCCTTCGAAGCCTTCGCTTGAGATCCAGTAGCGGAGCGTAAAGGTCGACCAGTCTCCCGGGACTTCGAGAACGCTCTCCATTGCGAAGGATACAAGAGGCATAACTGCAAAGAAGGTCACTATTATGAGCAGTATGACTGCGATGACCACTCTTGCTTTTCCGAGCTTTACAAGAGAGACCTGACCGGATTTTCCGGTGACCGTAGTGAAGGACTTACGGCTTCCCGTGAACCAGTTATTGAGGGTCAGGATCCCTATAGAGAACATCATCAGGATGATAGCAAGAACATATCCCTGTCCTTTGGTAAAGCCTGTGTTGATGAGGCTTCTCATCTGAACGGAAATGGATATGAAGTTGTTACCGCTGTTGATGCTGCTCTTATTCAGGAAGAACGGAACAGTGAAACTGCTGATGCTGCTCGAAAATACGAGGAGGACAGTAGAAACGAGAGCAGGCATTACTATGGGAAGGGTTATCTTCCTCAATATCTTGAACCTGCTTGCTTTCAGTACCGTAGCGGCTTCTTCCAGGTTCGCATCCATATTGCGAAGTATACCTCCTATGAGTATATACGCAAATGGCGCGTAATGAAGGCCGAGGCTCATCGCGCAGGGGAAGAGTCCGTATACTATGCGTTCGGGAACGCATATGCCCGTAACGCTTTGGAGTATACCCATTCCTGCGTTCATCTCGGTGTTTTTAAAGAAGTTTTCCCAGAACATAGCCATAGCCCAGCTTGGCATAATGTAGGGGAATACGAAGATGGTGGAAATGTATTTTTTGCCCGGCAGATCGGATCTTGTGATGAACCATGCCACTATGCCGCCGAAACCTACAGCGACGACACAGGCAAGCAAGGCCATGAGAGCCGATTGTCCGAGAGGCTGCCAGAATTTGATCTTTGCATAATCGAAATCCTTGCTTGTCAGGAGCTCTACCC
>CAZTHD010000390.1:0-1646 GCA_964613315.1 uncultured Oscillospiraceae bacterium
AAACAAGATCACAGCTTATGATCTTGGCTTTTCGACCCTTCTTTGCGAGTAGCTTTAAGCCTGCCTCATCCCATACAGCTTATCCAGACGTTCAAAATCTAAACGACTGCAGGTGTAATCCTGCAGTTTTTTTGATATAATCATCTGTGGTTTTTGGTTAGCATGAGCTGACCCTTAAAGGAGAAATCAAATGAAGAAATTTGCTGTATTCAGCGGATTCTTAGGATCCGGAAAAACCACAACGATGATCGCTCTTACGAAGTATTATACAGAGCACTTCGGAAAAGCCGCCATGATATCAAACGACCTCGGTCACGGAGTTCAGCTCGCCGACAACAAGCTGGCTCAGCTTTCGGGCTGCAACGCATCGGAGATAACGGACGATTGCATATGCTACGTAAATGATAAACTGGCAGATAGGCTTGACCAATATTACAAAAACGGATGTGAACTGGTCGTATCGGACATTCCGGGATTTGGGGTAGGCGCACTTGAACATGTATATCACGGCCTTACGGAAAAGTTCCCCGGATCCTTTGACCTTGCTCCTTTCACCGTCTTGACCGAGCCAAAGACTTTGGAGCTTTTAAGAAGCGGCAATGCAGGCGCTTTGGAATATATTTACGACACACAGCTTGTGGAAGCCGACCTCATAGTGCTCAATAAATGCGATCTTCTAAGCGAAGAACAAAGAAACGAATATCTTGCATGGCTCGAGGTCAAATATCCTCTTGCAAATGTCATAGGGATAAGCGCTCTTAAGGGCGATGGACTTGAAGATCTTTGCGTAGCCCTGAAAGAGGGCAGCGCCTCCATGAGAAAGCCCGATATCGGATACGGCGGAGAAAGCTTCAGATCCGCCATGGGCAGGATGAACGAATATTACCTTCAATATGTGGCAACGGTATGCTGCGACGATTTCGACGGCAACGCTTATCTTATGGATATAGCAGAAAGTGTCCGGGATATGGTTAAGGCTGAAGGCCATGAGATACAGCATCTTAAACTACTTGCCTGGGAAACTGAGGGAGACTACGGAAAGGTGGATCTGATAGGAACAGGTAGGGATATAGAGGTGACGCACAGATTCGAAAAGCCCTGCAAGAGCATAGCCGTTATACTCAATTCGAGCGCAGAATGCCCTGCAGACACCCTGGACCATATCGTGACTGAAACTGTAATGAGGAATTCAGGAAAATACCAGCTTGAACTCTTCATAAACAAGAAAGAATCCATGTCAATGGGCTGATATTGTGGTATAATACGTTTTCAAAATATATTTGATCGGAGACCAAAATGATTAAAAAAGTAATAGCAGCAATGCTTGCAGTTATCATGCTCCTCTCTTTCTGCTCCTGCGGAAAAGAAAAGGGAAGCGAGAGAAAAGAAGCCAATGAGATAGTCGTTGGTATCGCCCAGGATCTCGGCGACAGCCTCAATCCTTACCAGATGACGTCAGCCGGCACGAAGGAAGTATTGACAAACCTTTATGAAGGCCTTTACAAAGTCGCTCCCACCGGAGACTACGTTCCCGCAGTGGCGACGGACTGCATCATTTCAGATGATGGAAAAGTATATACCTTCCCCTTAAGAGAAGGCGTCAAGTTCCACAACGGCCAGACAGTAACTGCAGAAGATATAATATA
>CAZTHD010000391.1:0-1642 GCA_964613315.1 uncultured Oscillospiraceae bacterium
CCGTGTTGGTAACGAAGAGGTCGTCTCCTACGAGCTGTACTTTCTTTCCGAGCCTTTCGGTCATCTTCTTCCAGCCTTCCCAGTCTTCTTCATCAAGTCCGTCTTCGATAGAGATGATAGGATACTTTTCAACAAGGCTTGCCCAGTGATCGATAAGGGAATCGGAGGTGAAGTCTTTTCCGCTCTTGGGCTGATGATAGAAGCCCTTTCCTTTTTCGCTCTTCCACTCGGATGCTGCTGCGTCCATGGCGATCATGAAATCTTTGCCCGGTTCATAGCCTGCCTTCTTGATGGCCTTGAGTATGAGCTCTATGGCGTCTTCGTCTCCGCCGAGGCTGTTGGGAGCAAAACCGCCCTCGTCGCCTACTGCAGTTACGTCATTCATCTCTTTGATGAGGCTCTTTAAGTTGTGGAAGACTTCCGCGCACCAGCGAAGTCCTTCTGCAAAGCTTTCAGCTCCTACGGGCATGACCATGAATTCCTGAGTATCAACTGAGGAATCTGCATGGGCTCCGCCGTTGAGTATGTTCATCATGGGAACGGGAAGTCTGTTGGCGTTGACTCCGCCGAGGAATCTGTAAAGGGGTACTCCGAGAGAAGTTGCCGCTGCTCTTGCTGCTGCGATGGATACAGCGAGTATGGCATTCGCGCCGAGCTTGGACTTATCCTTTGTTCCGTCTGCCTTGAGCATTGCTGCATCTACTGCATAGGTATCTGCCGCATCGAGACCTTCGACTACGGGAGCGATGACCTTATTGACGTTCTCTACTGCCTTGAGGACGCCCTTTCCGAGGTACTTGCTCTTGTCTCCGTCGCGGAGCTCGAGTGCTTCGAATTCTCCTGTGGATGCGCCGCTGGGGGATGCACCGAGTGCAACTGTTCCGTCAACGAGAGTGACTTCTGCTTCAACTGTGGGGTTGCCGCGGGAGTCGAGGATCTGTCTTGCGCAAACTTTTTCGATGGTTGTAAAGTTCATAATATTTTTCCTTTCGATTTATTAAAAACTATATTTATTTGCTTCGAATCATTATATCACATCAAGCCTATTGTTGAATCACTTTTCGCCCGATTCGATGATGAGTTCAGAAGCCGCCAGAAGGGCTTTGGTATATTCGTGTTCGGGATGGTTGTATACCTTTTCTATGTACCCTTGCTCTACGACTTTTCCCCTCCTCATGACCAGCACGTAGTCGCAGAGCTGATATACAACGTTTAGATCGTGACTTATGAAAAGTTAGCTGAAGTTGTATTTCTTTCTTAGCTTTGCAAGAAGCTCAAGGATCTGAGCCTGTATGGTCACGTCAAGGGCTGAGACAGGCTCGTCGAGTATGATGAGCTCAGGCTCTGAAATGACGGCTGCGGCTATGCATACCCTCTGCCTCTGGCCGCCTGAAAGCTCGCCGGGCTTTGACTTTGCATGTTCCTGCGAAAGGCCCACCGCTTCAAGGGCATCGGCTACCTTTTGCATCCTCTCTTCTTTAGTCATGCTGCCCCTTATGATGAGAGGCTCTTCAAGTATCCTCTCAATGGTCATGGAAGGATTGAGAGAAGAAGTTGAGTCCTGAAATACCATCTGTGGTTTCTTCGCATCGAGAGTGATATTTCCGGTGTAGTCTATAACTCCCAATATGCACTTGGCAAG
>CAZTHD010000392.1:0-1623 GCA_964613315.1 uncultured Oscillospiraceae bacterium
AGGATATATCGATATTTCAAAGGAGATAGATCATGAATATCAAAAACAAAACAAGAATGCTGGCAGAAGCAGCGGTATGTGTAGCTCTTGCATTGGCGCTTTCATATCTCAAGATACCTACGGGAATGTCCTTCGGCGGATTCGGAGGATCCATAGACCTGGTAATGATACCCCTCATCCTCTTCGCATACAGATGGGGCGCGCCCTGGGGCATAATCGCAGGCCTTGCCTTCGGTACCCTCAAGTTCTTCCTCGCAGGCGGAACTGCAGTCAACTGGCAGTCTATGCTGCTTGACTATTCCGTAGCCTATGCCTTTGTGGGATTTGCAGGTCTTTTCAGAGGATCTAAAGCAAAGAAGCTCCCTCTTGCTGCACTGGTGGGCTGCGTCGGAAGGTTCCTCATCCACTTCCTCAGCGGAGTCACGATCTATGCAGAGTATATGCCTGAAGAGTTCCTCGGCATGACCATGCCATCACCCTTCGTCTACTCCATACTCTACAACGGGACATATATGCTGCCCAACACGATAATAGCGGTCATAGTATGCTTCCTGCTCATACCTGTACTTGATAAGCTTCCGAAAAGCCACTAATAAAGTACATCATACATCGACTTAAAAACGGTCTCCCTCAAAAAAGGAGACCGTATTTTTTGTACTTTTAGATCAATTCTATCAAAACCAATAGATCATCACGTCCATAGGAGCTGCTGCACCGCATGGGAGCAGGGTCTTCATTTTACTCTGATGGATCTTATCACTACAGGTTCTAAGGGCTTATCCATCCAGTCAGTGTCTACGCTTACTATGGCATCGGCTGCATCCATGCCGGAGGTCACTTTTCCGAATGCGGCATACTGTCCGTCAAGATGGGGAGCGTCGGCGACCATGATGAAGAACTGGGAGCCTGCGGAGTTAGGATCCATTGCTCTTGCCATGGAAAGAACTCCTCTCGTATGCTTAAGATCGTTCTTAAAGCCGTTGGCTTCAAACTCTCCAAAGATGGAATATCCCGGGCCGCCCGTACCGTTGCCTTTGGGGCAGCCGCCCTGGATCATGAATCCCGGTATGACTCTGTGGAAAGTAAGTCCGTCGTAAAAACTGCTGTTTGCAAGCTTTTCAAAGTTTTCTACGCTCTTGGGTGCTATATCCTCATAGAGCTCTCCGCTCATCACGGAACCGTCTTCCATTTCGATAACGAATGTTTTCATTTTTTGTATCCTTTCTTTTTATTATTCCTATTATCACAGCCTTGGGCATATCTTTGGCCATTGTTTTTTGTCTGAGGTCTTGGAGCCCTGGGAGCGATGAGGCAGTGCTTCCTGTCGTAGCCTATGAGATCTTCCCTTCCGGACTTAAGGAGTGCCTCCTTTACGAGCTCGTAGTTTTCTTCTTTTCTGTACTGTATCAACGCCCTCTGCATGGCTTTTTCATGCATATCGCGGGGTGTATAGACCTTTTCCATGGTCCTTGGATCTACTCCCGTATAATACATACAGGTGGATATAGTGGAAGGAGTGGGATAGAAGTCCTGTACCTGCTCGGGCATATATCCCATATCTCTTACGCTTTCGGCAAGCTCTATGGCGTCCTCGAGCCTTGAACCGGGGTGCGAAGATATGAG
>CAZTHD010000393.1:0-1613 GCA_964613315.1 uncultured Oscillospiraceae bacterium
TATTGACACTCAGTATAAACGTGACCGATAATATAGTTAGAAGATGACAACTGACAATGAAATGCCCGGAAAGGAGAAAATGAAATGATCACCAGGGATATGATAGTACCTTCGCCAAAAGGAACAGACCTGATTTGCAGGCATATAGCGGGAAGCTCTTTTGAAGATCTGAGCGAGGAGAACCTCGAATTGTTCAAGCTCAGGCTGTTTGACATGATTGGATGCATTTTTGGAGGCGCCTGCGTGGAAGAAGATCAGTTTTTTGCTGACTTATTCATGAAGTGGGGCGGTGCTCCGGAGGCTCCCCTTTTCGCTAGAAAAGGGCGCCTCCCACTGAACAATGCCGTCATGATGAACTGCCTTCTGGCGCGCGCCAACGATTACGGAAGCATGCTTTATCATATCTTTGGGGACAGGGTCGCATCGCACTACGGTGAGAGCCTCATACCCTTAGGGCTTACCCTTGCCGACGTCTTCGAGACCTCGGGAAAAGAATTCGTCACGAGCAACATAGTCGCCGAAGATGCGATAGGAAGGATCCTTTACACCCTGCCTAAACGCTTTCCCACTGATATGCTTCTGGGATCCTCTATCTGTACTGCACTTGCCTCCCGTTACTACAAGCTTAGTCCGGAGCAGATCAAGGTCGCTCTAAGTTATGCGGCAACGAACACTTCTGATCCCGCAAACGCATATTATGATTATTGCCAGGAGTTCAAGTATTGGAATGCGGAAAATGCTCGCATGGCCATCATGGCCTGCGAGATCGCAAAAAGCGGCAAATGGGACGGCATGGAAGATCCGTTCTTCGGACACCTTGGACTCATTACAAATCAGATCAAGCCCACCGGAGAACTGCCGGCCCTCTACGAAAAAGCATTTGAAGGCCTCGGAGAGGTCTACTTTACAGAATGCAGCTTTAAACGCGGCCCGGGCGGTATACCGACTACGGCGGCCAGCGAATGCGGCACGCTCCTCAATGAAAAACTGACAGACATATACGGTAAAGTCGATCCGGACGCTATCAGCCGAGTGCGCGTACTCAGCTCCATCAAGCGCAAATACTATTACGATCTGGAATTCCCAAGGAGGAACCACAGCAACGCCCTCTTCTCTTATCGCTTTGCAGCAGTATGCTCTTTGCTCCACCACAGAAGGAAGGTGGCCGATATCCAGACTAAAGCCATACGCAATGACCCGAGGCTCATCGAACTTGTAGATAACGCCACGATGGAGAGCTATGACAATGAGACAGAGGCCATCAAGCTCATAGTCGAGATGAAAGACGGCTCCTCCTATGAGCAGGAATGCAATTACCTTCTCATGGACGAAGCACCCAGCAAGGAACTGCTCCTGGCAAAATTCTGGGATCAATTCGATGCCTTCGGAAAACTTCCAAGATCAGTCGGTGAAAAGATATTGGATTGCACTGATAAGATCGAGACTCTTAGCGACATGCGAGAGCTTACAAGCCTTCTCGTACTTTGATACTTAAGGCACTTTCACTGCAAAAAATCATCAGAACAACAAAAAAAGCCTGAACATATCGTTCGGGCTTTTTTGTTGGTCGGAGTGACTGGACTTGAACCAGCGGCCTTTTGACCCCCAGTCAA
>CAZTHD010000394.1:0-1599 GCA_964613315.1 uncultured Oscillospiraceae bacterium
ATATATTTTCAAGGTGCTCAAAATCTTTAAGGCAAAGATACGCTACAGTCCTCTATGCTCTGAGTTCAGGCTTAAGGACTGTGCGCTGAGCATCAGTTGCTTGATCAAGTAGAAAGTGAAAGGTGATCGATCAATGGATGTAAAACAGTTAAGTGAAGAAAGGTTTCAGATCTATCAGGATGCATATTCCGGAAAGATCCCGAAAAGGATTCCTGTTACGACAAGTCCTGCCTTTGAAGCAACTATCCAGTATGCAATCAACAAAGGCGTAGTGCCGGAAGGGAAAACAAGAAGAGATATCTACTGGGAGCCTGAGTACTGGTCTGACGTGCTGGAATTTGCAAACAGCGAATTCTATGGTGATACGGCGATAGGTACCGGTGCTATACGTCTGCCGATACTCTATCAGATCCTCGATGCAAGATGTATCAATCAGAGCGATTCAGGAGTAATGCAGCATCCTGAAGTTCATTGTCTTGAACCGGAAGAGTACGACGATTTTATCAAAGATCCTATGGACTATATGATGGAGACCCTTATGCCGAGGCTCTATCTTGCTCTTGATACGACTCCTGCAAGAAGGGCAATGGTCTTTGCAGAAGCTGTAAAAGCGAATGTTGATCATATGGCAATCATAGGCGGCATCATGGCAAAGATCAATGCTAAATACGGATTCCCGAAGTCCGCTTCTGGAAGATCCACAGCTCCCTTCGACTACATGGCAGACTTCCTCAGATCCTTCTCCAACATCAACAAGGATATGAGAAGATGCCCCGAGAAGCTCCTCGCAGCATGCGATGCTATCGTACCGCTCATGCTCAGAGAAGGTCTTGGAACGAATCCTGAAGCACTTCCTTCCTACTATCGTATAAGTATTCCTCTCCACATGGGAAGCTTCATCGGCAACCAGCAGTTCGAGAAATTCTGGTATCCGTCAATGAAGAAGGTCATGGACGGACTTGTAGCTTACGGACACGGAGTAGATCTCTTTGTGGAAGACGACTGGATGAGACATATGGAACTCATGAACGAGTTCACAGGATCTATCAGATATCAGTTCGAGAAGGGCGATCCTGTATACATCAAGGAGCTCTTCACACAGAGAACGCCGAAGGGAAGCGTACATACCATCACCGGTTTTTACAAATCGGATAATCTCCGTTACTGCACCGCAGAACAGTGCATCGACGAAGCTAAGAAGCTCTTTGACGTCGTTGCAGCAAATGGCGGATACGTATTCACCTTCGATAAGGGACTCTTCTCACTCGATGAACCTATCGCAACGAACCTTAAGGCTCTTACAGAGTGGATCAGAGACAATACCAACTATTAATGCAGGAGGTCTTAAACATGGAATTCAAAACAAAGAATTATGTTACGTGGGATGAATATGTAGAAGCTCATCCCAAGATGGCAGAGGTTCCTGCTTCAAAGAAGATCCAGGAATATGAAGATCAGGTCTTTTCTCTGATCATGAGACTGTTCAGATAATTTGTTGCCTTTACAGCTAGGTCAAATAGTTTATTTGACCTGGCTGCTTTTGGGTTTGCGCGCCATGGGCGCGCTCTAACGGGTGAAAGTCCCGAGTACGCGTAGGCA
>CAZTHD010000395.1:0-1579 GCA_964613315.1 uncultured Oscillospiraceae bacterium
GTATACTGTCAAGATTTCAGACAATATAAAAAGAGTTGTCAGACTGTTTATCAAACGACAATTCTGGTTTATATTCCTAGAAATGTCGTAAAAGATGTTGCCCTAATAAATGATCAATGTTATAATTACGACAAATATAGGATTTGATCCCTTTTTTGTCGATATATAAAGAAAGACTTATCATGGAATACATAAAAAGAGCAATTGAAGATATTGTTACTCACGCCGATAAAACTTTTAAAAGCGTTCTGATTACAGGGGCAAGACAAACCGGCAAAACAGAAATGATAAAAAAGATCTTCCCCGATAAGAAATATGTCCTTATAGATGATCCATTTGTAGAAGAACAGGCAAATGAGAATCCCAATATGTTTATGATGCTTAATAAACCACCTGTAATATATGATGAGGTACAAAGAGCCCCAGGATTGTTCAGGTATATCAAAATTGCATGTGATGAAACGAAAGACAAAGGTCTTTTCTGCCTGTCCGGTTCACAGCCATTGGAGCTCATGGAGAAAGCATCAGAATCCCTTGCCGGACGTGTAGGTATTATAGAGCTGGCACCTTTGTCTCAACGAGAGATTGATAGAAGTGATTTTAACTTACCTTTCATCCCAACACTTGAATATATACAAAAAAGAAATTCATCTGTAAAAACCCCTGATGATCTATGGGCAAGGATTCACAGAGGTGGCTATCCAGAGCTGCAGAATCCTAATGTGGACTGGAATGTTTTCTTTTCGAGTTATGTAAAAACATATCTGGAGCGAGATGTACGAAAGCTATCAGCAGTACATGATCTTAATGATTTTAGACGTTTTATGGTAGCAGTTGCTGCCAGGACCGGGCAGATGCTAAATTATAGTAATATAGCTGATGAGATTGGAAAAGACCAAACAACAGTCAAATCATGGATATCTATTCTTGAGGCATCGGGGATAATATATCTTCTTGAACCTTTCACTCACAACGTACTCAAAAAAGCAATAAAAACCCCTAAGCTATATTTCAGAGATACCGGCCTTGCTGCATATCTTACGCGTTGGCTTACGCCGGAGACTCTTGCAAACGGGGCTATGAGCGGTGCTTTCTTTGAAACTTATGTCATAACTGAGATCCTTAAATCATATTCCAATAGAGGAATTGATTATCGTTATTGTGTTTCCTATTACCGTGGAAGAGATAAGAAAAAGATCAGAAAGAATGGTGAGGAATATGAAGTGGAAAGTGAGATCGACATGATCATTGAAGAGAATGGCATCCTTTTCCCTATAGAAATAAAACAAAGTACCTCTGTGATTGCAGAGGAAACTTCTGCATTCACAGTACTTGACAAACTGGATGATAAAAAACGTGGCTGCGGTGCGGTGATTTGTAATTGTCCCCATCCAGGTCAGTTAAGAGATAATATACTCGCAATACCGGTTTGGTACATCTGACCACACAATGCGATTTAATCAACGTTTGCATTGATAAAAAGAATTCTTTCCTATTCTCTGATGCCTCGGGAATGCTTTTGCGATTTCGTAAAAGTATCATTTTCCGAATTTAATTATATTTATAAAATAAGGGTCTC
>CAZTHD010000396.1:0-1579 GCA_964613315.1 uncultured Oscillospiraceae bacterium
CCGTGGGCTTGGGGTTGGTCCTCAGAGCCTCAAGGATCTCTCCTTCCGTCACTGTCTCGCAGCGGCAGATGATGTGTCCGAAGGCCGGGTCTTCCTTGATCTTTTCATTCTTTTCCTCAAGGCTCATCTGAGTGAAATAGTGGGCAGGTTTTCTTATGGGATCGAAGCTCGGATCTTCCTTGAGCTCAATATCCTTTCCTACCATTTCCGCAAGGCAAAGAGCTATAGCAGGAGCTGATGAGAGTCCGGGGCTTTCGATGCCTGCCGCATTGATGAATCCTTTTACAGGCTCGGTGATGATGAAATCACCTGTGGAGCCTACGCTCCTAAGGCCCGTGAAGCTGGTTATGGCCTTGCGAAGATCCACGTTTGCGACCTGCTCGAGGCCTGACTTTTTGACAAAGGCCTGTCCTGCAAGGGTCGTAGTCTTGTCTTCTTTATCCTCGATATTCTCTGCCGTAGGTCCTAAAAGAAGGTTTCCGTCCACTGTCGGCGTTACGAGTACGCCCTTTCCCATGGCGCTGGGGCAGCGGAATATGGTGTGTTTTGCAGTGCCGCCCGCTTCCCTGTCGAGGAGCACGTATTCACCTCTTCTCGGGGTGATGGTGAAGGAATCGTCTCCTACCATCCTTGCGATCTCGTCTGCGTGGCATCCGGCTGCATTGATGACGACTTTGGTCTTCAGCTCATCGTTGATGACAAATCCGTCGTCCTTCTTTGTTATGGACTTTACGTTGTAATTGAGTTTTAGTTCTGCGCCGTTATCCATGGCGTTGCCCACTGCGGCTATGCAAAGTTCGTAGGGGCAGGTGATGGCGGAGGTCGGAGCATAAAGGGCGCAAATGACATTCTCTCCGATATTAGGCTCTATGGCCTCGAGCTCTTCTCTTGACTCTATGAGTCTGAGCTCTTCTACTCCGTTCTTCTTTCCTCTTTCAAGAAGCTCTTTTAAGGTCTCTTTGTCCTCTTCATTGAATCCGACGACAAGAGCTCCTATCCTCTTGTACTTGGCTCCCAGTTCTTTGCATACCTGCTCGAACATCTTGGAACCCTCCACGTTGAACTTCGCCTTGAGAGTCCCCTCTTTAGCATCGAATCCTGCGTGGACTATGGCTGAATTGGCCTTTGTAGCTCCCATGGCTACGTCTGATGCGGCATCAAGGATGCAAAGTTTAAGATCGTACCTTGCCAGTTCCCTTGCCGCCATGGCGCCCGTGATGCCGGCGCCTATGATCGTCACATCGTAATTTGTCATAAATACTCCAATAGCTTAAAAAAGTCTAACCGATTTATTATACTACTTAATTCTATTTTTTTGTGTATTTATTGAAGACTTTAGAATATAATGGACATGGAAAAACAATAATTATCTAAAACAGACAGAAAGGCAATATCATGGACGACAAGAAATCAAGAAACGTGCTGATCAGAAGGATCATCGTCATGGTCGTTATAGCTCTGATCATCCTGGCATTTTACAATCCCTCGATGCTCTTTTTCCTTTCCAAGCATCAACAGCAGGCCGTGCAGTATTTCACCCAGAATTACATCAAGGCCTTCCAGCCTTTGAAAGCAGCCG
>CAZTHD010000397.1:0-1558 GCA_964613315.1 uncultured Oscillospiraceae bacterium
AACATATAAGTATTTGCACATTTTCCCGCATAAGTTGGCTCAGTTTCTTTACCTTTACGGCGATTGGGATATAATTATTCTATCTTGAAAGGGGAGTATATGAAGCTTTTAGAAGAACGCATACAAAGGGACGGGACCTGCATAGGTACAGAGATCGTAAAGGTCGATTCTTTCCTGAATCATCAGCTGGACGTTGCACTCATAAGAGCCATAGGAGAAGAGTTCGCAAGGCTCTTTAAAGAGGATGCTCCGACCAAGGTATTGACCCTTGAGGCTTCCGGTATACCCATGGCCTATGCGGCTGCCGAGGCTTTGGGAGACCTGCCCCTTGTATTTGCAAAAAAAGCTGCACCAAGCACCATGATAGAAGATGCCTATACAGCTGACGTAAAGTCCTTTACCAAGGGCACTGTTTCGACCATAAGGGTCGCCCACCAGTATTTAAGCCCTGAAGACAGGGTCTTGATCATAGATGATTTCCTTGCCTCGGGAGAAGCCGGAGCAGGTCTTGTGACCCTTGTCAAAGAGGCGGGAGCAAAGTGCGTCGGATTCGGCGCCGCCATAGAGAAGGAACATCAGGGCGGACATGCAAGGCTCGAGGAGATGGGCGTAAAAGTCGAAAGTTTAGCGGTAATAACGTCGATAAAAGACGGAAAGATATTATTTAAAGCTTAAAGCTGAGAGAAAAAAAGGAGAAAACAAAATGAAAAAAGTATTGGCAGTTGTACTTGCACTCGCTATGATCCTGTGCTTTGCATCATGCGGAAAGAAAGAAGAAGAGTCAAAGACCATAAAGTTCGGTATGGTATGCATAGGTAACGATAACATGGCATACGACCACAACTTCATCGTCGCAGCAAAGGATGCCGCAGAAAACCTCAAGGCTCAGGGTTACGACGTAGAATGGATCTTCAAGTATGATACGGCAGACGGAGATCCCACGCGTACAGCTAACGAAGAGCTGGTCGAAGCAGGCTGCGTAGCAGTATTCAACAACTCCTACGGCATGGAGCCCGCAATGCTCCAGGTCGCAGCTGAGAACCCCGAAGTACAGTTCGTTGGCATGACCAACTGCGTAGGCGCATTCGATAACTTAGACAACACATCCAACGCATTTGCAAGGATCTATGAAGCAAGATATCTCGCAGGCGTTGCAGCAGGAATGAAGCTCAATGAGCTCGGCGAGACAAAGCTCGGCTACGTAGGTGCATACACCTTCGCAGAAGTCATCTCCGGATACACGGCATTTTATCTCGGAGCAAAGAGCGTATGCCCCGAAGCTACCATGGACGTACAGTTCGTAGGATCCTGGTCCGATGCTGAAAAGGAAGCTCAGGCTGCAGAGAACCTCATCACCAACTACGGATGCAAGGTCATCTCCCAGCATTCAGATAACGTGACTCCCGCAACAAAGGCTCAGGAGCACGGAGTATTCCACGTAGGATACAACAAGGACATGACTGCTGAAGCTGCAAACGCATCCATCATCTCCGCAAGGATCGACTGGACCAAGTACTTTGAATATGCTCTTAAGAGAGTTGCCGACGGCGGAAAGCTC
>CAZTHD010000398.1:0-1540 GCA_964613315.1 uncultured Oscillospiraceae bacterium
GGCATTGAGATTTGGGCACCAGTCCCTGATAAATCAAACGATGGTGGTTCGTGCGGCTATTCCAAACTTATTACTAGGGGAGTTCTATATTCAAAATTACGTTGATCCAGGCATTTTTACAAGAGTTATGACCATAGATTACGAAATGTTGGGCATGTTCAACGAAACAGTGTCAGGAACAATAAGATTTATACCATAGTGGGGAAGGAGTTGAATAATGGATAAGCATGACATCTCACCTGATGTAGTGGTTCTTTTTGAATTCAATGGGTCAAGGAAAGGGTTTGTTTGTAGTGGATATCGGCCAGGTCATTTGATAAAAGAGAATTATATTACTACTGGTATTCATAACTATAATAATAAGATTCTTGTGGAGCCTGACGGGAAGGCAATAGGTACAATTACATTTATATCACCAGAGTGTTATCCCCACTGTTTATGTGAAGGAGATAAAATTGCAATTATTGACGGGACTAAAACTGTTGGTCATGCTATTATTTTGGAGGTATTAAATCCGATTTTAAAAGGAAAAGGTTAGTTTAAAACGGAATAAATGCCTTATGGTTATAATATCGGGAAGTTGGACTGGGGTGAAAAATTGACAGTGGGTGTATGCTGGTCATATGATGGTCATATGGGTAGGAAAGGAGAAAAATATGCCAATCTTTACAGATTCAGGAAATATAACGGTTAGTCATGCAACTATTTGGTAAGATCACAACAATATTGTTAGGAATACTTTTATGTTTCGCCTTTGTTTCGACTGAACATGTATATGCGAATGCTGATATTGAATACCAGTACGACTATTGGTCGGAAGGTCGTTATCTGAGTTATCCCATATATCCTTTTTATTCTACCGGAAGATATCACGTTGAAGAAGATAAAGTATCAGATATCAGATTCTTTGGGTGTGTTTTCTATACGCCAAGCACAGGGGAGATACCTGGACCAACGGAAAAATGGGATAACAAGCCAAAGGTGACCGGTGATTTAGCGTTTATTCGTATTCCTAAAGTAACCGGTATCAAAACTGCAAGTTATACTTGCTTACAGCCGGGAGATAAAGTGGCTGTCGAAGTTCAATCCGACGCTGTAGGGTCATTTTCTGCAGCGATATTATCAAAGCAGAGTGGTAAATGGATCGAAGTCGAATGCAAGACTGTAACTGCCAGTGAATCTAGTTCAAATGAATCTGCAATTGTCGAGTATATCATTTGTGATAATGATAAAGAGATAGCAGTAGTGGGCAGACTTCTTGTAAGAGATGCTTCTACAGGTAAAGATACAAGTGATGGCGTCGGATTTCTTATAGACGTAGGTTCTCCAAGGCTCCATCTATCGATGAGAACAATAGGGTGTTTTATTGCCATTTGTTTTGCGATTACGGTCGCTTTATCTATTAAGTCGCTGAATAAAAGAAAGCACTAATAGGGTTTGGTCCGTTTTGGACTAGCTGACAAAGTTGATTTCATCCTAACGGTGAACGTAAAGATGTAGTTTAGCATCTTGGTAAGGCGAATGGAGTAAGAAATGAAAA
>CAZTHD010000399.1:0-1533 GCA_964613315.1 uncultured Oscillospiraceae bacterium
GTCCGTTCTTGATGCCCTGAAGAGCCTTCTTTATGATGTCGTATCCTACGAGAAGATACGGGACCAGGAAGAGCACTATGAGAGCCCAATCCGGAAAATGCTCGATATGTACGAACTCTTCTGAAATAAGATAGAGCGGTACAAAGAATATGGTGGCGATGATGATACGCCAAAGAAGTGTTTTTTGTTTCTTGTTCATGGATGATACCTTAAGCGTGAAAAGCATCCGGCATTTTGCTTTGCCGGATGCGTCTCTTGACTATTGTTTACAGATAGATCTCGCAGTCCCCTTCGACTTTCTTGCAGTTTGCGTATACGTTCTTCATAACTGCGTCTACGTCTGCTCCGTCTTCGAACTCGACCTTCATCTTGAGTGTCATGAAGCTGACTACAGCGTCCTTGACTCCTTCGGTCTCCTTGGCTGCGACTTCCATCTTTTCTGCACATGCTGCGCAGTCAACGTCGATCTTGTAAGATTTTTTCATTTGGTTTTTCCTCCGTGTTTATAATTTATCCTTAAATTTATTTTTTGCTTTTAAGAGACGAATTATACATACCCCCGGGGGTATTGTCAAGCATTATTTTTAAGATTTTTTATTGGCCTCTTCTGGCAAGGACCGCTCTGTATGAGCAGGCCTCTGCAAGGGCCACCAGCTCGTTCAGATTAGCATCTTTGTTGTAGAGCTTTATCACCTTTACAAGGTCCTCAAAATTGTACGCATTGAGAGCCGTGCTGGTGGAAAGGGTATATTTCTCCAGATAGTCATCTGCGCTTTCGGAGATCCAGAAACCTTGTGTGACCTTTATGGCTCTTCCGTTGTCCCTGAATTCATCTCCATAGCCTGTTACAGCGTTGAGCATGAGGGCGAAGGCCGGTCCTACCAGCGAGTTGTATTTTCCGACGACGTATTTGAGAGTGCCCGTGTTATAGAAGAGCTGCAGGTTTCTCGTATTGTAGCTGTCGACTACTCCGAAGGATGCCAAAGGTAAATGTCAACAACAATCCAAATATTATCTTTGCAAGTGAAAAAATTGTGATATATTAAAAAGGCAGGCGGGTTGTCTAAAGCTTGCCCGCAAAACAGTTTTTTATTCTTTTTGCGCCTGTTTTTTTGGGCGCACTGTTATTCCCTGGAGGTCAATATGAGTGAAACGACCGGCATCAAAAAAGTGCTGAACATTGAAATCTTCGGTTTCAAATTGCCCCTTTTCCTTTTGATCTTTGCTCTCGTATTCATTGCCATGATGCTCGGATGGCTGCCCGGCGGCATGCTCGGAGCTTTTATGGTCATGATGGTTTTCGGAGCTCTTTTCAACTGGATAGGAAACAATACCCCTATAGTCAAAACCTACCTGGGCGGCGGTGCGATAGTTTGTATATTCGCTTCTGCCGTCCTTGTTTATACCGGAGTCATTCCCGAGAAGGTAGTCAGCAACGTGGATACTTTCATGAATACCACGGGCTTTCTTAACTTTTACATAGCAGCCCTGATTACGGGATCCATACTGGGAATGAGCAGGACCCTCCTTTTG
>CAZTHD010000400.1:0-1514 GCA_964613315.1 uncultured Oscillospiraceae bacterium
ATTTGCTCTGTATGAAAACTCCTAAAAAGTCATGGTGCTATACTCTAAAGACGGGCCTCTCACAACGGGCCGGAAATTTGTTTTGAAGGCACAAAAAAACTACTAATTTTTAGTGGTTTTTCTGTGTTTTTTCGTTGTATTAACACAATTACTGTGATATAATCTATTGCTTAAAGCAAAAATAGGGGTATTGATACAAACAAAAGCAGTTTTGCAGGAGGTTTTTTGTAATTGAACAACAAAAATAAACGCCCAAGTGCAATCGGGATCTTCGTTACCTACGCCATTATGTTCGCCATCGTAACTTTGCTGGTGGGCTTCTTTTTCGGTAATGGCAACGGTCAGGAAACAAAGACTCTGGAGTATTCCGAGTTCGTCGACCTGATCTCAAGCGAAAAGATCGCGACCATCAAGATATCTTCCGCTTCCAGGAGTTATACAGGTACTCTTAAAGACGGAACGAAATTCATAGCTTATGCGCCTACGGATTATGATATGGCGATCATCTCCCAGGAGTACATAGTTCCTCAGGCGGCGGAAGGGAAGCTCAAGGTAGAGTCCGTAAAGCCAAGCAACTGGCTGTCCATACTTTCTCTCATACCGACGGTCATTCTCATCGTCCTCATGGTCATCATGATGAGGAACATGAACGGACAGGGCGGCAAGGGAGTCATGTCCTTCGGCAAATCCAAAGCCCGCATGGTAAAGGACAAGGAGATAACCTTTGAACAGGTCGCAGGGCTTGAGGAGGAAAAGCAGGAACTTGCTGAAATAGTCGACTTCCTCAAAAATCCTAAGAAATACATCGAGCTCGGAGCAAGGATCCCCAAAGGTGTCCTTCTCGTAGGCCCTCCGGGAACAGGAAAGACCCATATATCAAGAGCCGTAGCAGGAGAGGCGGGAGTACCTTTCTTCTCCATATCCGGTTCAGACTTCGTTGAGATGTTCGTCGGCGTCGGCGCTTCGAGAGTGAGAGACCTCTTCGATGATGCCAAGCGCAACGCTCCATGCATAGTCTTCATCGATGAGATCGATGCTGTAGGAAGGAGAAGAGGCGCAGGCATAGGCGGCGGCAACGATGAAAGAGAGCAGACCCTCAACCAGCTTCTCGTCGAGATGGACGGTTTCGACGTAAACGAAGGCATAATCATCCTGGCTGCAACCAACAGGCCGGACGTACTGGATCCCGCTATCCTCCGTCCCGGCAGATTCGACAGACAGGTCACCATATCAGTTCCCGACGTAAAGGGAAGACAGGCCATATTCGAGCTCTATGCAAAGAACAAGCCTTTAGATGAGAACGTGGACTTAAGCGTCCTTGCAAAGAGGACTCCCGGGTTTACTCCCGCCGATATAGAGAATATGATGAACGAAGCTGCCCTTCTCACAGCGAGAAGAAACGGCACCATCATACATATGGACGACCTTGAAGAGGCCATAACAAGGGTCATAGCAGGTCCCAAGAAGACCAGCAGGGTCATGTCCGAAAAGGAAAAGAAGCTCACGGCATATCA
>CAZTHD010000401.1:0-1504 GCA_964613315.1 uncultured Oscillospiraceae bacterium
GCTCTTTGCTGATCGTTCATGAACAGCTCTTCGTAGCCGGTCATTCCAAGATCTATAGTCGGTCTTTGTTTACTCATTAAGTTCTTCCTCTCTTAACAACACTTGATGAAGCAGAACATTTATCTGCTCATTCACACACTTAACACTCTCCCAATATGCTTCTCTGTCAATCAGGCGGTTTCTGTCAGCCGCGAAGGCCATCTGGACCATCGCAACAGATATACCGCTCAGCTCATGGAGGACATTAAAGAATTCCATCGGCGGCTGTTCGTTCGGTCTTACGTTAAGGCACATCTTTCTCAGGTATGCCTGCTGCGTCAGTCCGCATTTTTCCCTGTTGCTCTCCAACGCTTCATATTCTTTGTCGCTAAGTCTAAGACAGATTTTATGTGTTCTGGTTCTGTATTCTCCCATACTAAATACCTCTCTTTCTTTTAAGGGTTTGGGTTTTCCTCAAGAAGCCCTGCCGATGCGTTTGGACGTACATCGGCGATGCTTGCTGTATTTATACCGCAGTCTAATCCCAGTACATTTTTGACATCTACGGGAAGGGCGGATTCGGTCTTTAGATGTTCAATTTGCATCCGATAGTTCCTCGTAAAGAACGATGCCACCACCGTATCGATACCTTCGGTAAGCATGGCCCAGTGGTGTATCTGCACGGGACTTCCCACTGCTTTCTGTACAACGTCGGGAAGCGCTTTGAACTCGTCCTCGTATCCGTATATGCCGTTTGAAATCGCCTTCCTTACAAGCGACCATGCTTCAGATTCCGTCATTTCGCATATCGGCTTATGGATTATTTCCTTTATCTGTCCTATGGACGGAGCGAAGCCTTTTGTATCGCAGGCTATGAAAGCCTTTACTCCTGCCATTACCATATCAAGCGGCTCATCTGTAAAAAGCGCCGCCCATGCTGCGAGGGTATCTTTACTCGGTTTCCAACTCGGATATGCTCCCTGCAGCACTTTAAATACTTTTGCTGTTTCCTGTACTGTCATGAAAATGCGCCTCCTTTTGATACTTCATCTGCCCAGGATGAAAAGTCCGGTGCAGGTTTTTGTAATATTGCTTTTTCGTTCTTCGCCCACAGACGAACTGCTGCCTTCCAATCCTTCATGGGATTCCTTCCGACCTTCCAACCGTTTGCATCGTAGTAGGCGATGAATTTTTCAGGATCGATCAAGTATCCGTTTTCGAGACAGTATTCCTTTACCTCCGAAAAAGAAGGAGGGCAGAAGCGTTTTGCTGTTTGCGGCGCTCTGCCCTCTGTACTCATCTCATCTGTACTGTTCTTACCTATACTGATCTTATCTGTGTCAACCAAATGACTGCCGTCCGGCTGACATATGACATACCGCCTACTGTCGTCAAAGCTGATCTGCCTTAAGTACTCCTGGTAGATCGTAGGTTTGTGCCTGTCTGAACGGATATAGTTGTTGATGAGCCAATCCGTGATGAGGTATACACCTACTCCGAATGGGATCAGATATCCGCTTTCTGT